>CAZNVX010000038.1:0-12170 GCA_964576225.1 uncultured Christensenellaceae bacterium | reverse complement strand
CCTTGACCTTACAGCCCTTGACCTTACAGCCCTTGACCTTACAGCCCTTGACCTTACAGCCCTTGACCTTTAATAAACTAATCCGTCTTCCTGTCCGTGCTGAAAAACACCGTGAGCACAGATATGTCCGCGGGCGATACGCCGGATATCCGCATCGCCTGCCCCAGCGTCTCCGGGCCCACCGCCGTCAGCTTCGCCGCCGCCTCATTGCGCAGCCCCTTTATCGCACGATAATCGAACCCCTCCGGCAAACGCTTGCGCTCCATTGAAGCGAACCGCTCCACCTGCCGCTGCTGCTTGCCGATATACCCCGCGTAGCGTATCTGTGTCTCCACGCACAGCGCCA
The DNA here is from genome assembly GCA_964576225.1 of uncultured Christensenellaceae bacterium. Lineage (GTDB taxonomy): Bacteria > Bacillota > Clostridia > Christensenellales > SZUA-584 > SZUA-584. The sequence continues at coordinate 11,824 of CAZNVX010000038.1, read as the reverse complement.
CGTCCTCCGCCGCGTCCGCCCCGCAGATACTTTTGAGATCGGCATAACACATCCCCTGCCGTGTCAGCAGCGCCGCCGCCTTCACCGCCGCGGCCAGCACCGGCTGCCCCTTCGCCGCCAACACTCTATTCGCTTTATCTATATCCACCGTGCACTTAGCCAGCCGCGCCTTCTCCGCCTCCACCGCCTCACGCTTGCGCATGAACGCGTCGTAACGCTCGTCCGTCACCAGCCCCACGCGCCGCCCCAGCTCTGTCAACCGCACATCCGCATTGTCCTGCCGCAGCAGCAACCGGTACTCTGCCCGCGCGGTCATCATGCGGTACGGCTCCGGCGTGCCCTTCGTGACCAGATCGTCAATCAGCACACCCGCGTACGCATCGCTCCGGCCCAGCACCAGCGGCTCCTCGCCGCGCACATACTGTGCCGCGTTGATGCCCGCCACAACTCCCTGCGCCGCCGCTTCCTCATAACCCGATGTGCCGTTGACCTGCCCCGCGAAAAACAGCCCCGGTACCCCTTTCGCTTCCAGCGAAGCTTTAAGCTGCGTCGGGTCGATGCAGTCATACTCGATCGCGTACGCCGTACGCATAAACACCGCGTTCTTAAGCCCCGGCACCGTGCGATACATCGCCTTTTGCACCTCCTCGGGCAGCGACGAGCTCATGCCCTGGATGTACATCTCCTGCGTCCAATTCCCCTCCGGTTCGATAAATATCTGATGCCTGTCCCGCCCGGGGAACTTGACCACCTTGTCCTCAATAGACGGACAATACCGCGGCCCCGTCCCCTCAATCACGCCGCTGTACAGCGGGCTTAGGTGCAGGTTCTGCCGGATGATCTCATGCGTTCTCTCATTGGTGTATGTCAGATAACAGGGCGTCTGCTTTCCCGGCGCGCCCTTCGTCATAAACGAATGATACTGCGGCCGCTCGTCGCCATGCTGCGGCTCCGTCTTGGAAAAATCAATACTCCTCGCGTCCACCCGCGCGGGCGTGCCCGTCTTGAACCGCTGCAGCGCAAACCCCAGCTCACGCAAATCCAGCGCGTTTGCGGGCGCCAGCCCCGACGGCCCGGACGACACGGCATGCCCGCCGATGATCACGCGCCCTTTGAGATACACGCCGGTGCACAGCACAACAGCACGCGTCTCATACACCGCGCCGAGGTGCGTCTCCACGGCGGACACCCGCCCGCCCCGCGTGTGGATGCTTACGACCTCCGCGCTCACGATGTGCAGATTGTCCGTGTTCTCCAGCGTCCATTTCATCACCTGCTGGTATTTCTTTTTGTCCTGCTGTGAGCGCAGCGACTGCACCGCCGCCCCTTTGGACGTCCCCAGCATCTTCAGCTGCATATACGCCGCGTCCGCCACAAGAGCCATCTGCCCGCCCAGCGCGTCGATCTCGCGCACCAGATGCCCCTTGCTTGTGCCGCCGATAGACGGGTTGCACGCCATCAGCGCAATACCGTCCAGATTGATGGTCAGCAGCAGCGTTCTAAGACCCATGCGCGCGGGCGCCAGCGCCGCCTCGCACCCCGCGTGCCCCGCGCCCACCACCACCACGTCATATGTTCCGCCGTCATATCCCATGTCTATTTCCCCAAACAGAATGTATCGAAAATATTGCGGATTATCTCCTCGGTTGCCGTCACGCCGGTGATCTCCCCGAGCCTGTCCCACGCCTCTTTCATATCAATCGTCACGCAGTCAAGATCCGCCGTGTCAAACGCGTCCATCGCCGCCTCCAGGCTCATCGCCGCCGCCTGCAGTATCGCGTGATGCCGCTCGCTCGTCACCACCACGTCGTCCGCATCTCCCGCTACGGGCACATGGATCCTATCAAGCAGCGCCTCGCGCCCCCGGCCCGTTTTGGCGCTCACCTCCACGGCTTCGCAGCCAAACAGCAGCTTTGCCTCATCAAGCCCCGTCTTCCCCGGCAAGTCCGCTTTGTTCAGCACGATCACCGGCTCTGTTTCCAAAGCGTCAAATATTCGCCTGTCTTCGTCGCCTATCCCTTCCGACCGGTCAATCACCAGCAGCACCGCGTCCGCCGTCTTCACCGCCGCCAAGGCCCGCTCGATGCCGATCCGCTCCACCTCGTCCGCATCCGCCCGCAGCCCCGCCGTGTCGATAAACCGCAGCAGCACGCCGTCCCGTATCAGCACATCATCCACGATGTCCCTTGTGGTGCCGGGAACCGCCGTCACAATCGCCCGCTCCCTGCCCACCAGCATATTCAGCAGCGACGACTTGCCCACATTGGGCCGCCCGGTGATCACCACGCCCACGCCCTCTTTTAACAGCCGCCCCGACGCAAACGTCCCGGCCATGTCGTCAATCTCTTCCCGCGCGCTCATCAGCAGCGGCAGCGCGTCCCGTTTGATGTCCGCCTCAATGTCCTCCTCCGGGTATTCGATGCCCGCCTCAATGATCACGAGCGCCCGCGTCAGCTTGTTTTGTATGGCGTCAATGCGCTCAAACAGCCCGCCCTTGAGCTGCCGCAGCGCGGCCCGTGCGCCCGCGGCCGACTGCGCGCCGATCAGCTCCATCACCGCGCCCGCCGCCGAAAGGTCCATCTTGCCGTTTAAAAAAGCCCGCTTGGTAAACTCGCCCGGCTCGGCCAGCCGCGCGCCGCTCCCCGCTACCGCCGCCATCACGGCAGCCAGGCTCACCGCGCCGCCGTGGCAGTATATTTCGGCCATGGGCTCGCCGGTATACGAGCGCGGCTCAAAAAACAGCGCCGCCATCACGTCATCCGCCTGCCGGCCGCCAAAAACCAGGCCGCCGTGATACATCGTCGCGTGCGCCATGTTTTCGGTCCCGCGGTCAAACACGCGCCCCAGCACGGCGTGCGCGTCCGGGCCGGATATTCTTATCACCGCGATCGCGCCGCCGCTTGGCGTGGCCGGCGCAAATATTGTGTCGTTTTCCATCACGTCTCCCATTTCGCGCAATATCATACCATAGTTTGCCCTTTTTGCCCATAGCCGCAGGCTTTCGTGCTTTTAATTCAAATAAAAAAGCCGTCGCTTTTGCGCCACGGCCTGATGCCACTAATATATCTGTCGCCCAGTCTTAACCCCCGCCCGCTTTTTTCTCCGCCAGCTCGATGATCTTATTCGCGATGTCGCGCATCGCCACGCGCGAGTCCATGCTCATCTTCTGCATGCGCCGATACGCCTCGCCCTCAGAGATGCTCTTGCGCTTCATCAGTATGCCCTTGGCACGCTCGATCAGCTTGCGGTCTTCCATGCCGCGCTTGAGTTTTAACAGCTCATTCTCCAGCCGGCTCATGCGGCGCCTGTTCTGCAGCACGATGTCAATGGTGTTCAGCAGCGCCATGCGGTTCACGGGCTTCACAAACAGCGTGATGTCATAATCCGCCACAATATCCGCGCAATAGTCCCTTTGCGCGGGCGTCACAAACAGTATCACGCTGCACAGGTTTTCGTCGCCCAGAATCGTGGCCACCTCAAGGCCGGTCATGTCCGGCATCTCGAAGTTGATCAGCAATATGTCGGGCGCGCCCGCTCTCACGCGTCTGATGGCCTCATTGCCCGATGTGCAGGCGTCCCCCACCGAAAACCCGCTGTGCTGGCACAATGTTTTGATTTTGTCAGCCGCCTGCTCGTTTTGCAGGGCGATGCAGATATGCGCTTTGTTCACTGGTCACTCCGTCTTCCGCAGCCCGGTTCTGAGGCTTTGTTTGTGTCAATTATAAACTCCCGCCGGGGATTAAACAATATACAGCCTGTCAAAAAAGACGCCTTATAACAGAGACCGTACAGCCCCGCAATAAAACGCCTTCGTTTATGATTATCATTATACCATCACACACATGAAATGCAAGCTCTTTTTGCAATTACGCGATTGCCGCTATTCATATCGAGGCCACGCAGGTCGATTTTTCGTGCATTATTTACCATTTAATGAAGCTTGTCCGCGCCCATCCTGCATGAAGCTATATGTCCTCCACAACCTTCTTGGGCACCTTGGAGAACAGCGGGCTCACCGACTCCTTTTCGTGGATGCGCAGCACCGCCTCCGCGAACAGCGGCGCCACCGACACAGACACAAACTTGCTGCTTTTCGCGATAAACGGGTTCTGCACGCTGTCCGTGCCGATCAGCATCTCAATCGGGCTGTCCTCAATGGCCTTTAAGCCCTTCTCCCGCACGATCACGTGAGACAGGCAGGCGATGATGCGCTTCGCGCCGTGCTGCTTGAGGGCGCACGCCATATCCACCAGCGTTCCGCCGGACACCGTAAAGTCGTCCACGATCATGCAGTTTTTGCCCTTCACATCGCCGATGACGGACAGCACATGCGCCGCCTCGTCATGACCGTAACGGGTCTTGTCCCCGATAGCCACCGGCGCGTGCAGATAATCCGCGTATTTTCTTGCGGTCTTGGCATAGCCCGCGTCGGGCGACACCACACAGATGTTGTCCATGATGTCAAGACCCTTCACATATTCGCACATGATGGGCAGCGAGAGCAGGTGATCCACCGGCTTTTTGAAAAAGCCCTGCACCTGCGCGCTGTGCAGGTCCATCACCACAATGCGGTCGGCCCCAGCCAGCTCAATGCTCTCAGCGCACACGCGCGCACGTATCGACACGCGGGGCTCGTCCTTCTTGTCGCCCTTCGCATATGAAAAATACGGGATCAGCGCCGTCACCGAATTGGCGCTCGCGCGCTTCAAGGCGTCCATCCAGAACAGTATTTCCACAAATTCATTGTTCGGGTTCATGCCGATGGGCTGCACCACGTACACATCCATGTTGCGCACGGTTTCTTTGATTCTCAAAAAAATGTTGCCGTCTGAAAAGGTGATGACTTCGGAATCGCCAAGGTCGTTGCCTAAATACTTGCACATCTTCTTGGCAAACGGAATACCCGAAGAGCCTGCAAATATCTTGATATCGCTGTCCAAGGAATTCAATTTACTGATACCCCACTTCAATGTGTTTTCCCTACCACGCGCATATTGTAGCATTTATGACCCGCACAATCAATATCAAAACTCAATTAATATCGGGTCTTGAAGGCGTACTTTTTAACAGTTTGCCCACGCTTTCCTTAAGATAAGAACCGCCGCGCGTTTCCTGCCCAAGCCCCGTGCCCTGCCCCGCCGCGCCGTGGAAGTCGCTTCCCGACGTCACGCACAGCCGCAGCCGGCGCGCTTCGCTCTCATAGATCCGGCACTGTCCGTCGGTATGCGCGGGATGATATGCTTCAATCCCCCAAAAGCCCATATCGTCAAGCCGCGGCGCCAGCCGGTCAAAAATGCCGTCCCGCAGCAGCCCGGGATGCGCGAGCACCGGCTTCCCGCCCGCCTGTATTATCAGCGCCGCCGCCTGTTCCACGCCGATCTTTTCAAGCGGCACATAAAAAGGCGCCTGCCGCCCCACAAACCGTGCAAACGCGTCGTCTGTCGAATCGGCATACCCTTTTCGCACCAGCGCCGCCGCCATATGCGGCCGCCCGATGGCGTCTCCCCGGCATTCGCTTTCAATGTCCGACATGCTGATGTCGTAACCGGCAGATCGCAGCTTGTCGGCCACCGCCGACGCCCGCCGCCGCCGCCCGCCGCCCGCGTGCGTCACGTATTCCAGCATCGCCGCGTTCTGCCAGTCGATATCCAGCCCCAGCACGTGCACCTCGCAGTCCGCCTCGTGCGCGGCAATCTCAATGCCGGGTATCACCAGCAGCCCGGGCGCCGGCTCTGTCTCGCCAAAGCCGCGGCATTCATCGTGGTCGGTAATGGCCACACCGTCGAGGCCGGCCGCCGCCGCCATCGCAGCGATCTGCCGCGGCGTGTAATCGCCGTCCGAAAACGTGGTGTGCACATGCAGATCCAGCCTCATCTTTTTGCTTTCGCCTGGGCGCGGCTCAAAAACTTGCGCTCATCGATCACAAACCGCTCGTGCTGCGCTTCGCCTATCTTCTCAGTCTCATCATACGCCGTGATGTCAAAGCACAGCTTCCGCCCGTCCACTGCCGTAAGCTTCGCCTCGGCCCACACCGCAAAGCCCACGGGCGTGGCCGCCAGATGCCGCGCGTCGATACGCGTGCCCACGGTAGACGCTCCTTCGGGCAGATACGGCTGCACCGCCGTGTAGGCCGCGTTCTCCATCAGCGCAATCATCGACGGCGTGGCAAACACCTCGGCCAGCCCGCTCGCCACCGCCTTGGCCGTATCTTTATACGCCACCGTCATATCCACACGGGCGCTCAAACCCGTTTCCAGCTTCAGCTCCATCCGTCTCCTCCTTATTCACGGCCGCAGGCCGACGGATACACCACCTCGTCCTTGCCTACTTTCATCAGATAATGCGGAATCCCCGCCTCCATAAACTCCTCGCCGTACTCGCGGAAACCGAATTTTCTGTAAAGCGGCATGATATACGTCTGTGCGCTGATATGCAGCGCCTCCGCGCCGGACGAAAAAGCCTTGTATAAGAGCAGCCGCAGCGCCAAATCGCCCAGTTTCTGCCCGCGAAACTCCTTTTTCACTGCCAGACGGCCGATACGGAAATTCGTCCCGTCATGCCAGATGCGGCCCGTCGCCGCCGGCGCCTCGTCCACATACACCATCAGGTGCAGCGCCTGCGCGTCAAAGCCGTCAATGTCCTCTTCCTCCGGGCAGTTTTGCTCCTCGATAAATACCGCGCGGCGAATCGCGTACGGTTCGCTCAAATCCTCCGTGCCGGAAATAAATGCGCTCGTGATCATTCACGTTCCCTCTTTTCTTTTTGCTTATCTCTCCTGTCACTATATCATAAAAACACGGCTTGTCACAGCCTTACGGCATCAGCATCTCCTTGGCAATCTCAAACTTCACCGCGCCGTCATCGGCCGCCACATCCACCATCACGATCACAAGCCGGTTGTAATACCCGTCCGTCCAATACCCCGCAAACCAGGATATCTCGCGGGACTTGTCGTTGCCGATTTCGGCCGTGCCCGTCTTGCCCGCTATCGGCACGCCTCTGATGCGCACGGGCTTGCCGGTGCCGTGCTCCACCACATCCTTGAGCATCGGGGCCAATATGTCCAGCGTTTGCCGCTTCACCGCCTCGTGCACCCACACCGACGGCGCCGTCCGGCTCAGCGTGTTATACTCAAGGCCGTCCGTCCGGCAGACTTTTTCCACCAGCACGGGGCGCATCATGTCGCCCGTGCCGTTGGCAAACGCGGTGTACATCGCCGCCAGCTGCAGCGGCGTCACCAGCAGCTCGCCCTGGCCGTAGCCGGTGTGCGCCAGACGGTTGCGTGTCATCTCCGACGACGCGTTCACCAGGTTCGCTTCCTTCACGGGCAGCTCAAAGGGCACCGCCTCCTCCAGCCCGATTTTTTCCATAAAACGGGTAAACGCCTCCGCGCCCAGCCGCAGCGCCGCAAACGCGAAATAGATGTTGTCCGACTTGACCATCGCGTTATAAAGCTTTAAGGGCGTGCCCGAGTTGTCAACACGCGTGATGGCCTGGCCTTCCCAGCCCGGCTCGTCGGGCATCCACTTGTTGTCTTCGGTGATCACGCCGTCAAACTCGGTGTCCGGCGTCACCGCGCCCGCCTCCAGCGCCGCCGCCGCGGTAAACGGCTTGAACACGCTGCCCGGCGGATACTGCCCCTGCGTCGCGCGTGAGAACAGCGGCTGGTTGCTCTGCGGCGCCTTGAAATAATCCCATGTGTCTTCTGAGATCGGGAAGGTGAACAGGTTGTTGTCATACGACGGGTACGAGACCATGGCCTCCACAAAGCCCGTCGACGCGTCCATCACAACCACCACGCCCGACTGCCCCTCATGCAGCTTGCCGCTCAGCGCGCCGTACGCGTCCTGCTGCAAATCCGGCTTTATCGTCAGCCGCAGGTCCCGTCCTTCCTCCATCGGCGTCTCAAAGAGCGTGCGTATATTACGCCCCCACTTGTCTTCAATGTATATAATCCTGCCGTCTTTGCCCTTAAGCTGCGTCTCATAAGCCGCCTCCAGGCCGGACAGCCCCATCCTGTCGGCTTCGGTGTAATCGGGGGGCAGCTCATCCGGGTATCCGGTGTAACCCACCATGTGCGCCGCGCTGGCGCCCATCGGATAATCGCGTATCGGCGTATACATCTTGTAGTCGATGCCGAGCCCCTCCACGGCGAGGATGCTTTCCCTTTGCGCCTCCGTGAGCTCATCCGTAAAGAAAGCTCCCAGCGCCACGATGCGCGTGCCCTTTTCCAGCGCCTTGTTAAACATGTCCACAATACGGGTGTCCGAAAGGCCCGTCACCGCGCCCGCCGCCGCCGCGACACGGGCGATATCCTGCACCTTCGAGGTATCCATAAATACGGTATCGGCAAAGCTGTTGCGGGCCAGCAGGCTGCCGTCCGCCGCGAAGATCTCGCCGCGGCTGGCCTTGAGCGTGCTGATGCGCACGCTGCTGCCCGTCTCCATCTCAGGGAATATCAGCGAAAAATCCCAGCGCACCTTCCCCGCGCCGTCTTTGCCCGCGGCGGCGGTGAGCGCAAAATCATTGGTGAAATCACCGTAATCCTTGGTTTTGTATGTGGCCGTATATGTATACCCGCCGTCCGCGTCGGGCCCGGCAAGGCCGCTGATCTCCACCGCCTCAACACCCATTCCGGAGAATATGGCGTCATACTTCTGCACGAAAGCGTCCTTGTCAATCTTCTCACGGGGCAGCGTGTGCGCCCACATCGCATCATAATCCATCGCTTCAAACGCCGCCATATAGGCTGATATATCATACCCGGGCGCTTTGGCCGCCCTGCATGCACTCAGCAGCAGCGCCGCGGCGCACAGCAGCGGCACGATTCTCCGCATCATTTAAAGACCCCCTTTTCCCCCCGCGCTATTATACTATGCTGTGCGGCCGATGTACAGGCAGGGCAAAGAGCCCTGCGTCATCCCGATGTGCGCAATAAAAAAGGCAGGCCTTTTGCCGCCTGCCGGTTTTATTAATCAGCACTGCTCCTGTTCTATTCTGGCAAGCGCGCGGGCCACCGCATCCGCAATCTGGTCGCGCGCCCGCCGGTATTCCTCCACAGGCTCCCGGTAAGGATCCATCACGTCATACGTGCTTTCCCCGGGATACCCGTCCACACCCGCGGCAAACCCCAGCAGCGTGTGCATCTTGTCGTCCTGCTCGGGCGCCATCGCTTCCATCTCTTCAATGTGCCGCGCTTCCATCGCCAGTATGATATCCGCCCAGGCGGCCAGCTCTTTGTCAAACTGCCGGGCGCCGTGTTTGTTCAAATCATGGCCGATCTCCTCCATCACCTCAATCGCCTCGGGCGATGCCGGTGCGCCCTCGCATGCAAAGGTGCCGGCCGATCTAAAATTCAGATCCTTTACGTGGGTACTTCGGCCGGCCGCGTCGTCGGCCAGTTCTTCCGCCATGGGGCTTCTGCATGTATTGCCTGTACACACAAAAAGAACGTTCATGTGTCGTATCTCCTCCTACACTCTTACTATATTATATGCCGCCGCTTTATACACCCTGTTCATCACGGCAAACCCGATGCCGTTTTTAGGCACCGCTTCAAACAATATGCAGGTAAACCCGTCCTCATCGGCGCCGCGCAGCAAACCGTAAAGGTTTTTTGCCGTCTCGCCCGGCGCGTCCGCGCCGCCCGTCACCGCCACGTCGCGCTTTCCGTAATACCGCCTGCGCTCCCGCGCGGCCATCACCAGCGGCTTCTCGCCTTTTTTCAGCTCCTTGTCATACAGATACTTAACCGCCTCGGTCACCGACGCCGCGTCGCCCTCCACCACCGTCATTCTGGCGGCCGGCGCGTAATGTCTGTACTTCATGCCGGGCGCAGCGGGGCGTTCTTCCTCCTCCGGCGAGAAAGCCTTTGCGCAGTCCACCTCGCCGATGCATGCCGCCAGCATGTCCTGCGTCACCGCGCCGGGCCGCAGTATCACAGGCACCTGGCGCGTCATGTCCACCACAGTGGATTCCAAGCCGATGCCGCATTCCCCCGCGTCCAGTATCACCAGCTGTTCCCCGAAATCCGCCGCCACATGCGCGGCTGTCGTGGGGCTCGGGCTGCCCGACCTGTTCGCGCTGGGCGCCGCCAGCGGCAGGCCCGCGGCAGACACCAAAGCCAGCGCGGCATCGCAGTCCGGCATGCGCAGCCCAACGGTGTCAAGCCCCGCCGTCACGGCGGCCGGCACCACACCGCGGCTATTGAGCACCAGCGTCAGCGGCCCCGGCCAGAACGCATCGGCCAGCTTCTCCGCCTTCTCATCAAATGCCGCCAGGTCGCGCGCCATCGGCACACTGTCCACATGCACGATCAGCGGGTTGTCCGCCGGCCGGCCCTTCAGCGCAAATATGCCCGCGACGGCAGCCGCATCCAGCGCGTTTGCCGCCAGGCCATACACCGTCTCGGTCGGCATCGCCACCAACCCGCCGCTTTTAAGCACCCGGGCGGCTCTGTCTATATAATCGTTGTTGGCTTCATTAATATCAAGCATCATCTGATTGTCTATTTTACAACGGATGGCAAAAAAAATCAATGCACTGCCGCGTGAACATCGTTATTGCTGTCATGTTGGCGTCACCCATCGGGGCATGCCGCGTTCACTTAAAGCGCCGTCAGCCTTATGTCCCCCACAGCGCCGCACTTGTCTCCCACCACCGCCACCGCGCCCGTCACGCCCGCAACCGCGGCGATCACCTCAAGCGCACGGGAAATATCGTCGGCGCATTTGATGTCGTTGCCCAGCCGTGTCGCGCAGGCGTCGGCCAGGCAGGCGTCGGGCGACACCACCACCGCCGCGTCGGCGCACCCGAAGCTTAGCGACGGCCCCACCGTGCCGGACGACGTGCAGATGGATACCGGCCCCGGCGCCACGACAAGCCCGATCTTCATCGACAGCGGGCTGCCGCCCGCGTACACCGCCACCGTCCGCTCGTCTGCCGTCTTGATAAATACATCGCCGCCGTTCTCCACCACGGCCTCTGTGGAATATTTTAGTATTTCTCGCCCCACATAGGCCGCAAACGCGCCCGCCACCGCCGCCATCGGCCCCACGCCCGCCGCTTTTGCCGCCCGGCACATGTCGGCAATCACGGACGGCGCATCGCGCAGTGGTTCAACCGGCACAAGGCTGCTCCCGAATCCGGCATGCCTTTTTATATAAGCGTCCATCACGGCGCGCAGCCTCACCACAGCGTCATGGGCTTGTGTCTCCAGCCGTTTTTGGGCACAGACAAAAAGCTCGGTTTCCCGGTGCTCGGTGCGCCAGCAAACAAGCTTTTGCGATATCAGTTTTCGGTATTGTTCCCTGCTTGAGAAATCAGAGTATGGCTTCATCGAAGCTTTTGATGGCCCTGGCCGGGCAGGCTTTAACGCAGTGCCCGCACAGCAGGCATTTGTCCATATCAAACGCCAGCTCCCAGGTATGCTTGTTCATCACCAGCGCGCCGGACGGGCAGACGGACGTGCACGCGCCGCAGTGCATGCATTTTTCCTCATAGCGGATCACGCTGTCGGTATACACCTTCACCTGTATGCCTTCCTGCTTAAGATACGAAAGGCTCTGGTCTATCTTCTCGTCGCTTCCGGTCAGCTCAAGGATGATGGTGCCCATTTTTCCGGGTGAAATATAGGCCTTGAGTATGTTAAAGCTTAACTCAAAACGCACCAGATTGGTCACGATCGGCTTATCCGCTTTTTCCGGCGGGAACGTGAGACCCACCTTGATATGCTTATTGGCCATGCTGTTGCCTCCCGTCCGCTTCCAGCCCGCAAAGTGTGTCCCTGCGGGGCAGTTTTGCAGACGGTTCCGTCATGCCAAAC
>CAZNVX010000037.1:0-12637 GCA_964576225.1 uncultured Christensenellaceae bacterium | reverse complement strand
TCACACGGTTAAGGCTTATTGGTTTTATGTAGCGGATTACTATTTTGTCTGCCTTTTGGGCGGCTCCTTCTGCGATTTGTTTTTCTGCTCCGTACGCTCCACGCTGGCCTTGAGCGCCTCCATCAGGTCAATCACGTTGGATTCGGGCAGATCGGGCGAAGACACCACCTGCCGCCCTGCGATGCGGTCGTCAATAATGCGGCGCAGCGCTTCGCGGTAGGTATCGGTGTATTTGGCCGGTTCGAACGCCGCCGTCAGATTGCCGATCAGCTTTTCCGCGATGTCCATTTCCTTCTCATCCGTCTTCATGTCATGCGGAAGAGCGGGCACTTCGGCCACCGGCCTTATCTCATCAGGATAGAAAATCGTCTCGAGCACCAGCGCGTCGCCGAAAATGCGCAGCACGCACAGCGTCTGCTTGTCCCGCATCGTCACGCGGGCCACCGCGATGCGGCCCGACCGCGCCATCGCTTCACGCAGCAGATTATACGCCTTGGAGCTGGCGGCCACCTCGGCCTGCGGCGCGAGGTAATACGATTTGTCGAAGTAGATGGGGTCGATCTCAGTCAGGCTGACAAAGTCTACAATCTCGATGGTGCGCGCCTGCACCTCAGCTTTGGCGGACTCGATATCCTCGCCGGACACAATCACGAATTTGCCCGGTTCGTATTCAAAACCTTTGACGATATCATCGGGCTTCACCTCTTCGTTGCACATCGGGCATACCTTTTGGTATTTGACGGGTGTGTGGCACTTATTGTGTATCTGACGGAAGCGGATGTCTTTCTCTTCCGTTGCGGCAAACATCTTGATGGGAATGCTGACCAAGCCGAAGCTGATCGCCCCTTTAAACATCGCATGCATGGCGAATGTCCTTTCTGCTGCGGATGCTATTAATATTTCCCGCGCGCGCCCAAAAAATGAGCGTTTTATGCATTTCAACGCCCGGCGGCAAGGCGGGCTCGATGAATAACTTTTTATAGTTCATTACATGCCGTAGCCGCCAAGACCGCCGCTGCCAAGGCCACCCCCCTCTGCATTCCCTGCGCCGCCCTGGGCGTCTCCACCCTGCCAGCCGTCAAGGTTTTGATTCGGCGGGATCGTTGGATAGGGCTGCGCCTGATAATTGTTCGGCCAATTCTGCTGGCATCCCGCCATTGTCAAAGCGAACACAACAAATAAAAGAATAATAATGAATGCCTTTTTCACATTTATCACCTCCATAGTTTATTATGAGCCGTATAAAAGGATTTGATGAATTGCAATATCTTCATGAAGCTAAAATCCGTCGTTTGAACGTACATGAAAAAAGAGCCCATTACAGCGCTTGCCGTATGAATCTCCTTTGTACATCGCAGACTATTCGCTCAGCTCGTCCAAATATGCTTTTTGCAGGCGCTCGGGTATGGGCGTGACGCACTTTTTGTTGATATCATAAAAACAACCGAGCTGCCGGCCCACGCAGCAAAGGGTGTCTCCCAATAGCACTTCGATCGTTATCTCCCACTTGACCCTGCCCATTTTACTCACCCAGCTTCTGGCAGTCGGCCGGTCTGTGATGGTCAGCGGCGCCTTATACTCCGCCTCTGTCTTTACAAGCATCGGCGAAATGCCCGAGCGCATCATGTCACTGTATGGGTAATACTTGGCAAGAAACAGGTGCCGCAGATCTTCAAACCACTTGATGTAGACAATATTGCTGACGATGCCCACCGAATCAATTTCATACGCCTTGACCATGATGTCTGTCTGCGTCAGCATCGGTCTGTCGCCCATTTAATCCCTCCCGCGAATCATTTGTATCAATTGTGGACGATAAGGCAAGTGAAGTCAACCCTTTTCGGATTATTTGCCAGGCCGCCGGCTATGCCGCTTCGCACAAAACTGAGCATGCCAAAACGGCACGCTCAGTTAATCGACGTATTATACGTTAACAGCTCCTGATGATCACACCTGCCAAGCCGGCTATACCATCCACGCGGGCTTACCCGCGCCAAACTCAAAACGTGTCTCCGTCTCAGCCAGCACGCCAGGCTCTAATATCGGGCTGCTAAAACCGGGGTGGTTGACGGCATCCGGGAAATACTGTGTTTCCAGACAGAAGCCGCGGTGTTTCTGAGATTTGCGCCCGCCCTTAAACGTGAGCGTGTCATCAAGGAAATTGCCCGAATATAGCTGCACGCCCGGTCTGTCGGTACGCACCGTCATATGAATGCCCGTCTCTTCACACCAGACTGCCGCTGTGCCACCGGGTTTCAGCGCGAAGTTGTGGTCAAACCCGCCCGCCAGAGCGATCTGGTGGTGATGCGAGTCGATATCGGTGCCGATCTGCTTGGGTTTGCGGAAATCCAGCGGCGTGCCGTCCACATGAAACAGACGCCCTGTCAGAGCCAGATTATCGGTAATCTCGGTCGTCTCATCCGACTCAATCCGCATCCAGTGGTCAAACACGGTGTCCGCCGCCTGCCCCGCAAGGTTAAAGTATGAGTGGTTGGTCATATTAAACAGTGTTTTTCTGTCGCTCATGCCGCGATAACAGATTGCCAGAGCGTTATCGGTCGTCAGCGTATACGATACGCCCACAATCAGACTGCCTGGATATCCTTGATCGCCGTCGGGACTGAGCAGTGTCAGCATCAGGCTGTTTTCACCCGTCTGCACCGCTTGCCATAGTTTTTTGTCGAATCCCTCATAGCCGCCGTGCAGGTGGTTTTTGCCGCCCTCGTTGTTGTCCAGCGCGTAATCCGTGCCGTCCAACGAGAATCTGCCGCCCGCAATGCGGTTGGCGCAGCGGCCGATCAGCGCGCCCAGATACGGCGGATTCACCGCGTACTCTGCCAACGTGTCAAACCCCAGCACGATATCCACCGGCTGCCCGTTTTTGTCCGGTACCAGCAGCTTTGTCACAATGCCGCCAAAGTCACTGATCTGCGCTTCCAGCCCGTTTTGATTGCGGATCGTATACAAACTGGCCGTCCGTCCGTCCTTTAACCTGCCGAATTCCGTTCTGCTCATGCCTCCGCCTCCTGATATATTTCCTGATTATAGCATTCGTTATTATAGCATCGGCGCAGCCGCCTTTACAATCACAAATATGCGCATTTTATTAACCTGCTTGGTCATTTATTATCTGAACGGGTCTGTTGGGGCGGCCGGGTGAATATGCTGGAAATGAGCGAACAGGGGGCATGAAAAATGATTTACGATCCCATCAGCGTTGACGAGCGGGTCATTGAACAAGAGATGTACCACAGGGATGAGCGTGTGCTCACTTATTCGATCCGCTACCCGGAGTTTGCCTCCGCCATATTCCGGCCGGCTGCCAACGCCATGAACCGTCATTACCGGCTGCGCGCGGCGCTGCAACGTCAGCGATACCGGCAGAACCTGTATCCGCAGGCTGTACGGCATTATGAATACGCCGTCTCCCGCAACAACCCTTTCCACGCCTACGAGGCCGTTATCAACCATTTCATCACCTATAACGGTGACTGTACCGTCAGCCTTTACGCGGACGACTATCAGTTCACGGGCGGAGCACACGGCAATACTGTCCGTTCGTCGGATACCTGGGATCTTAAAAGCGCCCGCCGCTTGCCGGTGTCGCATTATTTCGCTCCGTCCGTCCCCTACCAGGACTATATCATACAGTCTGTCAACGCCCAGATCGCCGCCGGGCTTGAGGACGGAAGCGGTATGTATTTTGACGACTACCAGCAGAATGTGGCGCAGCGCTTCAACCCGAGAAGCTTTTTTCTGGATCCGGCGGGCCTTGTCGTTTATTTTCAGCAGTATCAGATAGCGCCGTATGCCAGTGGCATACCGGAATTCACGCTCCCGTACTCGCAGGAAGTGCGCCCTCCCCGATGTCCGCAGGGCTAGCGCTCCATTTGCCGCACCGGTCTCCCCAGCAGGCTGCCGCTTCCCCGTTGCGCAAAATGCTCACCACCTCACATCGGTTGGCGCAGCCGCCGCATTCAAACCCTTTGGTTAATAAGTCGTCCGCAGCACAGCCAAATCCCTTAAAGCGTGTGATGCCCGCAGCCTCACGGGCCATCAAAGCCGCGCCAAGCGCGCCCATCACATCGTGGTGCGGCGGCACAATAACGCGCGTGCCCAGCGCTTTTTCAAAAGCCGCCACGATGCCCATGTTCGCTGCCACGCCGCCCTGAAACATCACGGGCGCTTCGGGCTGCTTGTTTCCCGCAAGGTTATTTAAATAGTTCCGCACCAGCGCCTCGCACAACCCCGCAATGATGTCGTCTGTGCTGTGTCCTGCCTGCTGCTTGCTGATCATATCCGATTCGGCGAACACCGCACAGCGCCCCGCAATGCGCACGGGTGACGTGCTGCGCAGCGCACATGCGCCGAACTCTTCAATCGGCATCCCGAGCCGCTGCGCCTGTCTGTCAAGGAACGACCCTGTTCCCGCCGCGCAAACGGTATTCATCGCAAAGTCCGTCACTATGCCTTGATAAATATAGATGATTTTCGAATCCTGTCCGCCGATTTCGAGTATCGTACGCACATCCGGCTGCGTGTGGCAGGCTGCCGCGGCATGCGTGGTGATCTCGTTCTTGATGATGTCCGCGCCCGCCACGGCGGCGGCCAGCTGGCGTCCGCTGCCCGTTACCCCGCACGCGCCGATATCAGTATCCTGAAAATGAACGGAAAGCTCGGAAAGGCCGGCGCACAGCGCATTGACCGGCCGCCCGTTTGTCGCCAGGTACAGCTTGGCGAGCAGCTCGCCCTGCTTGCCGACAATCACGAAATTGGTGCTGACGGAACCGACGTCGATCCCCAGAGATAAACCGCTTACGCCCATAGAGCATCCCGCCTGCGCCGTGCTTCGAGCATATCTAAAAAGGCCTCAATGCGCGTGTCGTATCCCGCGTCGCCGCTCATTTCGTCCACCACCAGCGTCAGCACCGGCAAGCCCACGGCGGGCAGCACGGCTTTCGCCACAATCTCGGGCATGCAGCCCAGCGGGAATATCTGAATCACGCCATCCATCTCCGCCCGTTTTGCAGCGGCGGCATGGGCAAGTGTCTCGCGCGCGTGTCCGCCCACATTCATGGGCAGATACGGTCTTGACGCCAGCCTGACGTGCGGTGAATTCAGATGCAGCGGTTTTAGCAACAGATCCTTAACCCACCAGGAGGGTGTTAACAGCCGTTCGGAGCACACGCCGGCCCGCATCAGACGTTCCTCAATATGCAGGTTTGCGAAAGGCTCAAACATGGAATACACTTCTCCGACGATGGCCACACGGAGGGGCTTTTTCGACGCGTCCAATGCGATACGTCTCAATTTCGTCTGGTACTCTTTGATCACAGCCATCGCGCTGCGGGCACCCTGTGACGCGCGCACCCCATTCCGGCATGCCGATATCAGCCGGCTGCACGAACCCGGGTGCAGCTCATATCCAGCCAGCTTGTGCGCGTCCGCGTCCAGCTGATCGGCCATTGCGAGAATCTTGAATGCCTGGCGGAGCGCGGTCAGCTTTGAAGCCCGCGGAAGGCGGCTCTGGCCGGCAATGGAACCCAGCCGCTCGCGTAGAGCCCCCAAGCCGATCTCCGACGGTGCGTCGACGACGATGACCCGCACCCGGTGCCCTGCGCTTTTCAGCAGACGTCCGATCAGCTCGCCGTATTCGCCAAACCGGCAGGGGCCGCAGCTTCCTGTGAGCAGCACGGTGTCGGCCCCCTGCTCGATGCCCGACAGAAAATTGCCCATCAATATTTTGAAGGGCAGGCATATCTCCTCGGGCGCGCAGGCCGCTCCGCGGTGCATGATCTCAATATTGTTTTCCGGAATCACACAGGCAATGCCCAGCGCGTCAAACAGCGCCCGCATGGCCATATGCGTGTTCCCCAGCTTCGGTATTGCAATAACCAACCGTCGTCCTCCTTTGCAGCATATCCGCAAAAGCCTCCAGCCGCGTATCAAATCCCGCCTGGCCGGTATGCTCATCCAGCTTCAATACCATCATCGGGTAGTCCTTTGCCGCGTCACGGATGAGCGCGCTCATCACCGAGTCCACACCGCATCCGAACGCCGACAGATAGATGATGCCATTGACGGCCCCGCACTGGCACAGATGCAGCGCAGCACCGTAATACCGCTGCGCGAAATACCAGAACGGTTTTTTCGTCAGCGAGCCCATCCAGGCTTCAATCCCGGCTTCATCCACGCTTTCGTGCGTCACCACGCCAATACCCAGTGTATGGAGCTTGCGGATCAGATTCATGTTGACAAACCGGTCGAACACGTTGTAGGCATGCCCGATCAGCGCCACTGTGTGCGGATAACCCGTGTCGCGGATGCCCGCCGGTTCCGCCCGCTGAACGGCGACAGCCTGATCGAAAGCGGACTTCGTGTGCCGCGGATGGTCCAAAGCCTGATGCGCCGCTGTTTCCGCCCATGCGCGCAGCTTGCGCCCCTCCAGCGCCCACAGGGGAGCGTCGATCAGCCGCACATTACCCACCGCTTTTTGCACCAGCTCCGGAAGCCCGCAGAACATCGGGCAGACGCTCTGCCGTTTTGTGACGCGCATCAGCCGGGGAGCGAGCACGGCGTCACAGCGGCCGGCCAGCCACGCCGCGTGGCCGCAAAACAGCTTGACCGGCAGACAGGCTTCACCTTCACAGCTGCGGACGCCCGCATCCAGTATGCTTTTATTGGTTTCGGGCGACACGATCACGTCCGCCCCCAGCGCGGAGAAAAAAGTGCGCGCAAACTCGCGGTAAGCACAAAAAAGAAGACCGTTCGGTATGCCAATCACCATATGCTCATCTCCATAAATGATAGGCTTTGCACGCGTGCGTTAAAATATTCTGTTTGATATTGGAACGGAACGCATCGATATCCATAAAAAAGCACCCGTTCAAACGACCGGATGCGCGGCATGCCAGCATGGTAATAGATGAATCGGCTTATCCTATCATGCACAGCGCCCTGGCCGGATTGCTGACCATGATCGAGGCGACCTGCTCCGCACCGATACGCGCCGCCAAAATGTGCGAAAATGTCTCAAGAATATAATCAAGCCCAAAATCAGCTCCGTAGCTTTTCAGACGTTCATTCGTCGTGTCCATCCCCAGCAGAAGGCGGCCGCAGAAGCCCCGCTGCACCATATGGTCGATCAGCGCTGCTTCCTCTTCGTCGCTTTTGTATTTAAGCCGGTGAATGGTGTCATACTCAAGGAACGCGCCCGCTTGCGCCACCGCCTCGTGCACCTTGATGTCGCCGCATGCCCTGTCCATGTGGCAGATCATCACGCGGTGCGGCCGGATGCCAAAACGTTCAAAATATGCGAGCAGCTTCAGCGCGTCCGCTCCCGTATCCATGTGCACCAGCACCGGCGCCCCTGTCTGCGCCGCCGCCTGCGCCGCGGCTTCAAACAGCATCGCATACGCAGGGCTCGCGTCCATCTCGCCCGGCACCGCCGCGCATTTGACGATACCGGCCCGCACGTCGATCTCCTCTATGCCGTGCGTCACCTCGTCGATATAAACTCGGGTCAGGGCATCGCCGCCCTTTTCCAGTATGCCGTCTTCAATAAACTCCGTCTTGTGGAAGCCGGTGCACGCAATGGCCGTCACGCCCGCCGCCTTAGACGCCCGCGCCATCTGCGCCGTCATGCGCCCGCAGCCGTATGGCTGAGCATCCACCAGGCTTTTGCCCCCTGCGCGTCTGTACAGCTTCAGCTCAGCGAGCGACTTATCTTCGTCGTCCATGAAGAGCGAGCCGTTTACCCGCCGGGACGGCCCGTCCGCCAGAAACAGATGCTCGTGGCACTGGCACCACCCTAGCTCTGCCGGTTCTATATCGCCCATCATCGTCCTGATCATATACTCATCTCCAGCGGGGGATTGAACCGGCTCATGCGCGGTATTGGCTTTGTCCGGCCGCCGCCAACCAACGCAGCACGCCGTCTGCCCCCCAACGCTTCGTATGTCTCCCGCAGGGATTCCTTAACCGCCCTGTCTGACAGGCAGACCGGCTTTGGCGAACACCCCGACCGCCGCGTCGATCTCAGGCTGCGCGGGCGGCTTGATGTCCGGCATGGCGTACGTTAAGCCGAACAGCTCGTACTTGCCGCGTCCCATCGCATGATAGGGCAGCACGTTCACTGTCTCCAGTGCGCCGCAGCCCTGTATCTCCCTTGCAAACGCCGCTGTCTGTTCCAAATTTTCCGGGCTGTCATTGGCCCCCGGAATCAGCGGAATGCGCAGCATCAGCTTTTTACCCAGCTCGCATGCCAGCATACGGATATTCGCGTGTATCGGCGCGTTGTCAACCCCCACCAGCTTTTTATGGGTTTGAGCATCCATGTGCTTTAAGTCGATCAGAAACAGGTCTGTATACGGCGCGATGCGGCGGAACACCGCTTCGGACGCAAAACCGTGTGTTTCAATGGCCGTATGAATGCCGCGCTGATGGCAGGCTTTGAGCGCTTCGTATAAAAAGTCCGGCTGCGCTGTCGGTTCCCCGCCCGAGAATGTGACGCCGCCGCCGGACTTGCGGTAATACGCGCTGTCCTTTTCAATCTCGCTGACGATCTGCTCCACTGTATACGTTTCACCATAGATCTTCCACGCGTCCTGCGCGCAGCCGCGCACACACGCACCGCACAGATCGCACAGGCTGCGGTTCAGCTGCGGCTTGGGCGTCAGCGTGATGGCTCCTCTGGGGCATACTTTCGCGCAATACCCGCATGCCACACACTTGCCGTGCGAACACGCAATCTGCATCTCGAAGCACTGCGATTCCGGGTTGGCGCACCACGGGCAGAAAAGCTCGCAGCCTTTCAAAAAAACGAGCGTCCGGATGCCCGGGCCGTCATGGATGCAATACCGTTGTATGCTGTATATCAATCCTTTAATCTGCTCTGTGTCCGTATTGTGCACATCCCGCTCCCTTCATATCATGGCTTCAGTGTCAATTAAAAATCCAGCTGCGTCCGGCCGATGATATCATCCTGCGTCGCCTTGTTCAGGTCAATGAAAAACGCCGTGTAGCCCGCCACGCGCACCACCAGATCACGGTATTTGTCCGGGTTCTTCTGCGCCTTGCGCAGCGTATCTGCCGATACGACGTTGAACTGGATGTGATAACCGCCTTCTTCAAAAAATGTCTCGATCAAATCCGCCAGCGATTCAAGACCCTTCTCGCCCTCTAGCGTGGCCGGATGGTATTTCTGGTTGTACTGCGTGCCGTTGGTCGCCAGCAGGTGGTCGAGATGCGCCACCGACAAAGCCGCTTGCGTCGGCCCTGCTTTCTCTGCCCCGTGGGACGGCGAGCAGGCCTCCGCGACAGGGGCCAGCGCCCGGCGTCCGTTGGGCGTCGCCCCGATAAACGTACCAATCGGCACGTTCGCCGACACCGAGTAAAGCCCCGGTACAAAACAGCCGCCGCGCAGGTTGCGGTATTGACCCACCTCCCTGCAAAAGAACGTGGCCAGGTGCCGGGCGATGGTATCCACGTATTCGTCGTTGTTGCCGTACTTAGGCGCGTCCTTGATCATCGCAATACGCGTCTCCTCATGGCCCGCGAAATCGTCCTTAAGCGCCTGCATCACTTCGACCATGCTCAGCGTCTTGTCCTCAAACACCAGCTTCTTGATGGCGGCCAGCGAGTCTGTCGCGTCCGCAAGGCCCACCGCCTGCGGGCCGTCATGGTTATAAAGCGCGCCGCCGTCGTGCACCTCTTTGCCGCGGCCCACACAGTCCTCCGTAAATGATGAGATAAACGGCAGCGTCAGATGCCGCCCGTGCATCGTGTTCACTGCATTCGTCACGCCCACCATGTGCTTAAGCGCTGCCCGGATCTGTGTTTCATATGCATTCAACAACGCGTCGAAGGAGATAAAATCCTCGGCTTTGCCCGTGTGCGGCCCCACCTGTTTACCCAGGCGCGTATCAAAGCCGTCATTCAGCGTGACCTCCAGCGCTTTGAGCAGGCTGAAATAACCGGAGTTGGCAAAATGGCACATCTGACCCTGCAGGCCCATCTCCACGCAGCCCGCCACGCCGAAGTTTTCCCGCGCGTGCTCCAGCTTCACGCCCCGGCTGACCAAAGACGGTATGGCGATCTCGTCGTTGTAAAACGCCGGCATACCAAGGCCGATGCGCGCCACCTCGGCGCACTTGAGCATAAAATTGCGCGGCGTGTTCTTGTGGATGCGCACGCATACGGACGGCTGCGGCAGCCGTATCTTGGCAGTGGTGTCAAGGCCGATGTAAGAGAGCTCGTTGGTGGCATCGCGCCCGTCGGCAAACGTGCCGCCCAGCGTGATGGTCTGCGATATCGGGTGTCCGCCGAAAAACCTGCTGTCCTCCTCGTTCCACACCTCGATGACCTCGCCGCACTTGAGCCAGAACGAATCCATCAGCTCTTCCGCGAAAGCGCGGGTGATAGCACCCTTCTCAATATCCGCTTTGTAATACGGATACCAAAAGTAATCCACCCGTCCGAGCGACAGGCCGGTGCCGTCCGACTCGATCTGCGATATCAGCTGCAAAAACCATGTGCTCTGCAGCGCTTCATAAAAGCTTTCTGCCGGATAAGCCGGAACGCGGGCGCAATTGCGTGCGATCTGCTCCAGCTCCGCTTTGCGCTTCTCATCCTGCTGCTGTGCCGCCTGCCGACGCGCCTCCGCCGCAAAGCGGGACGCGAATATCCCGCACGCGTCGCACACAATGGTCATCGCCCTGTAAAAGGATATCTGGTCGAAGTCGTCCGGGTTTGACAAATCCAGCCGATTCAGCCGCGCTTCGCACTTTTGGCGCACGCCCTCAAAGCCGTCCTGCAGTATTCTGTTGAAGTTAATCAGAAAATGGCCGGTGCCCTTGGTGAGCGTGTAGTTGCACGTAAACACCAGGCTTTCCATATAATCGGTCGCGGCAGCGGGCAGCAGGCGCATCGTGCGCTCGAATACCGTTTTGCCGCGCCAGTAGTCCATCGTGTCTTTGAGCTTTTGCTTGGTGTCTTGGGAAATCTTGAATTTGGAGCCGTCCCGCGCCTCAAAACGATCCAGCTCATCCATAAACCACAAGTTGATCTGCGGATGCAGCGGCGCCGCGCGCAGCGAGCTGCCCTGGTTGCCGACGATCAGCTCGTCGTCATAGATACGGATTGTCATATTAGAGAGTGTTTTCTTCAGCGCCAGCGCCGCTTTGATCACGGGCGGTTCCGCTTCGTTTTCCTTGTAGCTTTGCGTCCACAACAAAGCCCGCTCGGGACAGATCACAGGATCGGCCGCGACCAGCCGTTCCCTCAGCGCTGTGATCCTATGCGTCATTTGCTTCTGCGTTCCGGTCTCTTTGAAGACTGTCGATTCCATAGCGATTTCCCTTTCCGTGTTAACCGGCCTGCGGAAAACACGATGCCCCGCACGAAGACAAAAACCGTGGCGATTCTGCACAATTGTGCGCAAACGTTATACCTATTGTGCGCAGATTATATCATGGCCATTCCCGACACGTCAATATCATATCAGCCGCCTGACGGAGCTGCGTTCGATCAGGCGAACCGGCAGCGTCGTTCTGCGCCCGACCGGCCCGCCCTGCCCCAGGGTGATGCCACCGAGCAGCATATCCGCGGCCGTGCGACCCATCTCAATCGTGGGCCGGCTGATCACGGTCACGCCGGGGGTCACGAAACCCGCCAGCTCGTTGTCGTCAAAACCCACCAGCGACAGGTCTTTGCCGATTCTGATGCCAAAATCACGGCAGGCCTTGATGCAGCCGGTGCACAACGATCCGTCTGCCGCCAGCACCGCCGTGGGCCCGTCAGCCATATCCCGTATTTTTCGAATCGCGTCATACCCGTCCTGCTCATACCAGCCGCCGATAAACGCGAGCTTTTCAGGCGGTTTAATCCCGCTGTCCGACAGCGCCTGCTGATAGCCCCAGAGCCGCTCGCGCGCAAAGTTCTGTTCCGGCTTCCCTGTCACAATCGCAATCCGCTTATGTCCGTGTTTAACCAGGAGATCTGCCAGCGTGTAAGCCCCTCCGAAATTATCAATCACCACCGCTTCTACGGGCAGATTGTCAACATACCTGTCCACAAACACCAGCGGCTTGTGAAAGCCTTCGTAGATATCCGGCCTGTTGGCCACGGGGATGGAGATGATGCCGTCCACCATCTTGGAAACGCGGCCGCGCAGAAAGCTGCTCTCCTCCTCCTCACTGGAGCCGGAGGCAAACACGATGATAGAGAAACCCGCCGCTTTGGCCGCCGCCTCGACCCCCTGTATCACCTCGGCGCAAAACGGTGTGAAAATCTCCGGAACGATGATGCCAATCATGTTTGTTTTTTTGAGCACCATCGATACCGCCAGGTTGTTCTGCACATAGTTCATCTCGCTGGCGATTCTGAGTACCTTTTTGCGTGTGGCCTCACCGATGCGCCCGGTATTGTTGATCACCCGGGAGACGGTGGAAACGGAAACGCCGGCCTTCTCGGCAACATCGATGATGGTTGTGTCCCTTTTCATGGTTTTTTATCCGATGCCTTTATGCTTTGGTAAAGCGTTTGCTCCCCATGATTGTACCCTTTTGCCCGCAAAGAGTCAATGTGCCGCAACCCGCGGCAACATAAAAGCCCCGCTGTCATGCGAAGCTTTATGTTT
>CAZNVX010000036.1:0-12693 GCA_964576225.1 uncultured Christensenellaceae bacterium | reverse complement strand
AATTAAACGTCAAACTAGATCACAAAAACTTGCCGGATTTCATGCAGAGCGTGAACCACGGCCGGGCCGTGGTGGGCTTTGAGGACGACGGTTTTGATCTGGACGGCGGCACAGTGGTTTCCACGACAGACGGCCTTAAGCTGGGCGCCGGAACAGTCGCGCTGGCGAACCCGGTGTATATCACAGGGCGCGGCGGCTTCATCAACAAAATTCGAAAAGACACGGGAGACAAGGTGTCCCGCGGGGGTAAGCTGTTTGATCTTAAGGGGGAGATACTCTCGGCGCAGCTGTACGAGCAGATCGACCTGCGTGCCGACCTTGAAGAGGATTTAAAGGATGTGCTGGAAGACATTGACGCGCTGACGGTGTATGCGGGAACGGACGGCGTGATCACCGGCATGTCGATCAATAATGAGCAGATGGTGCAGGAGGGAGCGCTGCTGTTCACTGTGCAGAGCAACAGCGCCGTAAAGATCGATGTGGAGATCGATGAGCTGGCCATCGCGGGCATTGAGCTGGATGAAACGGCGTCCGTGACATTCGACGCGATTGCGGACCAGACGTTTGACGCCAGGATCGTCAAGATCAACCCGATTGGCGTGGCGCAGAACAACGTGACAAACTTTATCGTGACGCTGTCAATCGATCAGGCGCCGGAGGTGATGATTGGCATGAGCGCCGATGTGGAGATCATTTCACAGAGGGCGAACGATGTGCTGATCATTCCCGTTGAGGCCATACAGATCATCAACGGTGAGAAATTCGTGGTGCTGGAATCCGATATTGACGAGAGCCTTGACGCCACACCCGCAACGCATAAGGTGACCACTGGTATCACGGATGGCGTCAACATCGTGGTGCTGACCGGCCTCTCTGAGGGCGACCGCGTGGCGGTGCCTCAGGTGAACAAGAACCTGCAGAGCCAGATGATGAACTTCCGCAACAACGCGGAAGCCAACAGAGCCAGGTAAGGGGCCGCAGATGATAGAGCTTATCAACGTCAAGAAAACCTATCAGATGGGAGAAGCCGAGGTGCATGCGCTCGACGGCGTGTCGGTGAGCATTGCCGACGGCGAGTTTGTTGCGGTCATCGGCCCGTCGGGCAGCGGAAAATCCACGCTGATGAACATCATCGGATGTCTTGATCTGGCGGATGAGGGCGAGTACCGCCTCAACGGACAGCTTATTGACGACTACACGGAGCGGCAGCTGGGGGAGATACGCAACCGCGAGATCGGTTTCATTTTCCAACAGTTTAATCTGCTGCCCAAGCTGACTGCGTTTGAGAATGTGGAGCTGCCGCTTGTCTATCAGGGTTTGCCGCTGTCTGAGCGCAAAAAACGTGTGACGGAATCACTCGATAAAGTGGGTTTGTCCGACAGGATGAGCCACAAGCCAAGCGAGCTTTCGGGCGGACAGCAGCAGCGCGTGGCCATTGCGCGCGCTCTTTCGACGGCGCCGACGCTGATACTGGCCGATGAACCGACAGGCAACCTGGATTCGCGTTCCGGCAAAGAGATCATGAGCATATTGACAGGGCTGCACCGTGAGGGCCGCGGCATACTGCTGATCACGCACGACCATGATATCGCAGATTTGGCAAGCCGCCAGCTGCAGATGCGCGACGGCTGCATAGAGCGGGACAGCGCGGCGGGGGGTGAGGGCGCATGAAATTCTCACAGGCTGTCAAAATGGCGTTTGTGGCGCTGAAGGGAAACAAAATGCGCTCGTTCCTGACAATGCTGGGCATCATCATCGGCGTTGTGGCGGTGACGCTGCTGATATCGGTGGTGCAGGGCGCGACGGGCGAGATCACCGGACAGATTGAGAGCCTTGGCTCCAACCTGCTTCAGGTGTCCTTCACGGGCAATCAGCCGACGTATCTGACGATCAGCGATCTGAACAGGCTGGAGTCGGACGATTCGATATTCGGCGTGACAGGCGTGGTGACGCGCACCACGGATATCAAAGCAGGCGTCGTCAGCGATGAATACAAAGTGGAAGGCATTACAAGCCGTTATCAGTCCATCACGGGGCAGGTCATCCGGCAGGGCCGGTTTATCTGTGACATCGACGTGGAAGCGCATACCTATAACGCCGTGGTGGGTATTGATGTGGCAGACGAGCTTTTTGGCACAGAAAACTGTATCGGCAATACGCTCGACATCAATGGTTTTGATTTTACCGTGGTGGGGCTGCTGGAAGAATCGGCCACGATGCTGGCCAATAAGGATGCCACGGTGCTGATTCCGCTGACCACGGCGCAGCGGCTTTTTTCCAACAAGGAATTCGATATGCTCTATATATCCGCGTCGTCTCCGGATACGGTGGAGCTGGCGGAGAACGTGACCGAGGATTTTCTCAAGCGAGAGACGAGGGATGACAAAGGGTATTCCATCATCAATCAGAGCGTGATCATTGATGTGATGAACGATGTGATGGGCGTGATGACAATACTGCTCTCGGGTATCGCGGCGATTTCGCTGCTGGTTGGCGGGATCGGCATCATGAACATCATGCTGGTGTCGGTGACGGAACGCACGCGTGAGATCGGTATTCGCAAGGCCATCGGCGCGCAGCGCAGCGATATATTGCTGCAGTTCCTGATCGAAGCGGTGGTGCTGTCGGTTGCGGGCGGCATGATCGGGTTGGGACTCAGTTATATCGGCCTGCAGATTA
Organism: uncultured Christensenellaceae bacterium; assembly: GCA_964576225.1. Classification (GTDB taxonomy): domain Bacteria; phylum Bacillota; class Clostridia; order Christensenellales; family SZUA-584; genus SZUA-584. The sequence continues at coordinate 10,014 of CAZNVX010000036.1, read as the reverse complement.
TCGGCTCGGCGATGGACATTGCGATGACGATGTCGCTGGGCACCGTGGCGCTGGCGCTGGGGTTCTCGGCGTTTGTGGGCGTGGTGTTCGGTATCTATCCCGCCAACAAGGCCGCCACATTAAAGCCCATCGATGCGCTGCGGTATGAATAAGCTCTGCCAAAACAGAAGCACGCGAATAAAGGAACGGCGATGGTCTTCAAGGCATTCGGGGATGCGGCACATCCCACGATAAAATGGATACATGGAGGAACGCTGTCCTGGTGGTCTCTGCCGGCGCAGATCACGGATATGGCTTGTGACTACCATGTGGTGACGCCCGTGCTGGACGGCCATGGCGAAGCAGGGGATGCTTTGTTTGTCAGCATTGAAGCCTCGGCAGAGCAAGTGCTCGCATTTATCGACACGCATTTTGACGGGTCGGTATTTGCGCTGGGCGGCGTTTCGCTGGGGGGCCAGATAGTGGCGCATATGCTAACGCGAAGGCCGTCCGTGGCCCGGTATGCCGTTATTGAGAGCGCGCTGGCTTATCCGATCAGATGGATCCATGCGATGGCCGGCATGATCAGCCTGTTTTATGAACTCACACGGATAAAATGCTTGGCCACATGTCTGCTCAGGGTATTGGGAATACCTGATACGATGTTTGACCAGTATTACAAAGACAGAAGGCGTATTTCAAGGCGTTCGTTTACCAACATTGTCAGAAGCCATTTTAGATTTGAACCGGCAATGGCCATCGCAAACACAACAGCGAAGGTGCTGATCATTGTGGGTGAAAGAGAACAGAAACTGATGAAGAAATCCGCCAGGCGGCTTTGTGACGCCATTCCGGGCAGCATGCTATACAGGGCAAAACGCATGGCACATGCACAGATCAGCATGACGCAACCCAAAACCTATTCTGTACTTCTGAAAGCTTTTTTCAACGGTGAGCTAAAATAACCGATGGCTAAATAGACAGCAGTTTGCTCATAAAATCGCGCGTGCGCTGCTGGCTGGTGTTGCGCAGCACTTCGTCCGGCGTGCCCCGCTCAATGACATAGCCGTCGTCCATAAACACAACCTCTTTGGCGACCTCGCCCGCAAAGCCCATCTCGTGCGTGACCACGGCCATCGCTATTTACTCCGCCGCAGCAGTAAAAGACAATAAGGATTCCGTTTTGAAGCATACCGGTTATAAAAAATCGGTATGTTTTCTGATTGAAATTCCGTAAAAAGAATGATAGAATAAGAATAAATTGGCACTATAAGTTAATTTTAGTTAAATCCCTACAACGGTTTGTTGCTGGCTAAAATTCGTGATTCGAGGGAATGTAAGATGAGAGTATTGGAAAAGTATATATTGGTTGCGATTACAATCGGAGTGCTGACTTTCTGTGTCGCAGGATGTGCTCAGACATCGAAATTGGAAGCTCAGTTGCCCGAAGCAGCAGCCGTATCGCCCGCTGTGGATGAACCTGCAGCCAAGGGCGAGGTTCTGCCGAGTGAAACAATCGCAGTAAACGAGGAGACGCCTTCTGTAAGCCCATTCGGAGAAGATTTTGAGATAGTCATCATGATGGATGGCGAAGCGGCTGGTGAATATGATTTGGATTATCAGGTTGGGCCGATATTGTTTGGTACTCCCTTTTCACAAATAGTCACGCTGTTGGGACAACCAGAAATAGAAGATGAGACGCAATACCAAGAGTATGATGGCAAATGGCATCAGTCAGTAGTTTATATGAGCAAAGGAATTAGCTTTCAGCTTAGCTCTAGGGAAGAAAAGGGAGAATACTTGACACAAAAGGTGTCTGTCTTTGCCCCCTTCAGTGGAAAATCAGCGGAAGGTATTGGAATCGGCAGTAATCAAAATGAGGTTCGGGCAGCCTATAACGATTGGATCAACATTGAGGACAGCAGCGAGAAAGTGATCGTATTAGGCAACGTATATTGGGGTGTTCATTTCTTTTTTAGCGATGAGGATGTTGTAGAATCTATCGAATTTGGAGCAAATGCGGAATAATGGCTGCGCTTATCATTGTTTGGTCTGTGAACAGCCCAAAAATTATTCAGGGTAAAAACGGAGTGCAACGAACCCCTGCCGTTTACCCCTCTATCCGAGCGGTGATTAGGAAGTAACGCCTAAAAAGAATTTCAATTGCTGACTCATATACAGTACACTAAACCGACAGCAGTTTGCTCATAAAATCGCGCGTGCGCTGCTGGCTGGGGTTGCGCAGCACTTCGTCCGGCGTGCCCCGCTCAATGACATAGCCGTCATCCATAAACACAACCTCTTTGGCGACCTCGCCCGCAAAGCCCATCTCGTGCGTGACCACGACCATGGTCATGTGATCCGCCGCGAGCTGTTTGATGGTGCGCAGCACCTCGCCGGTCAGCTCCGGATCCAGCGCGGAGGTGGGCTCGTCAAAGCAGAGTATTTCAGGGCTGAGCGCGAGAGCGCGGGCGATGGCCACGCGCTGCTTCTGGCCGCCGGACAGCTGGTAAGGATAATTCTTCTCTTTGTCGAGCAGACCGACCTTCTTGAGCAGGGCGCGGCAATTCTCTTCCACCGCGGCTTTATCGGCGTTTTCCTCCTGCATCGGCGCGAGCGTTAGGTTCTGCATCACCGACAGATGAGGAAACAGATGAAAATCCTGAAACACCAGGCCGAGCTTTCTGCGCAGGCGGCGCTTTTTTGGGGCATCGGGGTATATGACGCGGCCTCCTGCGGTTTCAAACAGGTATTCGCCGTCGATCTCAAGGCTGCCGCTGTCCACATCCTCAAGCAGGTTGATGCAGCGCAGCAGCGTTGATTTCCCGGAGCCGGACGGGCCGATGACGGCGATGACGTCGCCTTTGCTGACCGACAGGTCCACCCCTTTGAGCACCTCAAGATGGCCGAACTTTTTATGTATATTAACGGCGTTTAACATGGCGTCTCCTTACCTGTAATAGTCGAACCGGCGCTCGACGCGGCGGAACAGCGATGTCAGCCCGCCTGTCATGATCAGATAGAATATGGCGGCGATGACGAGCGGCATAAACGAAAAGTCACGCAGCATGGCGATTTTGGCTTCGCGCAGCAAATCGCTGAGCGCGATAGCATACACCAGCGCCGTATCTTTAACCAGCGTGATGATCTCGTTGCCCATGGGGGGCAGTATGCGCTTGGCCACCTGCGGCAGTATCACCTTGAAAAAGGTGACGCGGCTGGAAAGCCCAAGCACATGCGCCGCCTCGTACTGGCCGCGGGATATGGACTGCAGGCCGCCGCGGTAGATCTCCGCGAAGTAGGCGGCATAATTGAGCGAAAACGCAACGATGGCGGCGGTCAGCCGCTCAAATTTGATCCCGATAAGCGGCAGGCCGAAAAAGACAAGCACCACCTGAAGCAGCAGCGGCGTGCCGCGGAAAAGAAAGATATAGCCTTTGGAGAACCCGCGCAGAAGCTTGTTGCGGGACAGGTACATCAGGCAGAACAGCAGCCCGAGCGGCAGCGCAAAGAGCAGCGTGAACCCCCAGACCTGTATGGTGATGAGCGAACCGCCCAGCATCTCGCGCAGCAAAGACCACAGCCTGCCGATGTCCTCAAAGTATTTCATGATGGCTCCTGTACAGTGTTTTACAGGCGGCTCTGAACCAAAGCCGCCTGTAAAGCGCAGGGCAGATTCGATTAAGATCCTGCCCTGACACAGACCGTTTATTTCGATATCAACACGTTATCGCCAAACCACTTGTCGGAGATGGCGGCGGCTGTGCCGTCCGCGATCATCGCGTCCAGTGTTTCCTGAATCATATTGCGGAAAGCGACATCCTTCAAACGGAAGCCGATGCCATACTGCTCATCGCCAAACGTATCGTCCAGCACGAGATACGCGCCCTCGCTGCCCGCGAGCACATAGTAACGCCCTGTCATCTCGTCCACAACCACCGCGTCCACAGTGCCATTTTTCAGCTCGGTGAGCGCTTCCACATAATCAGGGCTTGCAATCAGCTCGGCAAAGGAATCCATCACATCGGGTTCGGAGCGGATGGCTTCCATCGCGCTCGATTCCACCTGTGCCGCCACGATCTTGCCGGCGAGATCGGCCTTGGATGTGATGCCCGAAGCGGCAGCGACCACGATGATCTGCTGGTTGTTCATGTACGGGTCGGAGAACAGTATCTCTTTCCTGCGCTCCTCGGTAATCGTCAGCCCGTTCCAGATCATGTCGATGTTGCCGGCATCCAGCTCAAGCACCTTGGCATCCCAATCGATGGGCTGGTAGACAATCTCAAGCCCGAGGCGGGACGCCACTTCCTTAGCGAGGTCAATGTCGAAGCCGACGTATTCACCGCTCTCATCCTTGAAGCCCATCGGTGCAAAACCGGCGTCGAAACCAAGTATAAAGGATCCCTTGTCCTCGATTTTCGTCCAGGACTCATCGGCTTCTTCGGCAGGCTCTTCGGCGGGCACCTCGGCCACAGCGGGCTCTGCCGGCTCCTCGGCCGGTGCGGGCTCCTGCGCTTCCGGGCTTTCGGCAACTTTCTGATTATTGCTGCATGCCGCGAAAGAGAACACGAGCATAACAGCCAAAAATGCAATCAAAAGCTTTCTCATCAATGGTTTCCTCCTTTTATAGTAAAAAATAAAATACATGTGTATTATAATTTAGCGGGGTAGAATAGTAAAGCCATAATTGAACGTTTCAATAATCTGGCGGAGAACCGCGGATGTTGTTTGAAACATGACAATGGTATAGTATAATCAAACAGAAACAAAAGATACGGAGGGGACTATGGCCAGATATCGTGTGGGAATCGTGGGGCTTGGAAAGATGGGACGCGTTTATGCGCGTTGGTTTGCCGCGCATCCGCAGTGCGAGGTGACGGGCGTCTACAACCGGACACACGAGAAAGCGAAAGCGGTGTTTTCTTATGCGCCCGGCGCAAGGATCTATGATTCATGGCAGGCACTGGTGGACGATCCGGACATCGACATCGTTGGGCTGTGTTCGCCCAGCCATGAGCGGCTCGGCCAGGTGGCGCGCTGCCTGAAAAACGGCAAGCATGTTTTGGGTGAAAAGCCTTTCTGCATGGATGTGGATGAGATGAAATCGGTGCGAGAGCTGGCCGCGGCAGCCACGCCCAAGGTGTATGTGGCGTCTCAGCTCAAAGAGCATGTGGTTTCGCGGACAATGGAGAGCCTGCTGCCGCGTATTGGGCCCGTGCTGCATATGCGGTACGCGTTCTGTATGCACCGGCTTGAAGCGGACAGGTGGAAATATCAGCTCATATCGGGCGGCGGCATATTGCGGGAGCTGTGCGGCCACTATATTGACATGGCGCAGTATTGGTTCGGGCCTGCGCGCGCGGTGTGGGGATACAACATGATCGGCCTTGAGCCGCGTGAGGTGGAGGATTTTTCGGAAACGTTTATTGAGTTTGCCAGCGGGCCGACGGTGCATATCACAAGCAACTACTGGGAAAGAGGAACCAAACGGTATGCCGGCCGCGTTGTGGGCAAAAACGGGCAGATGGATTATACGTACAGCCCTTACCGCGTGGAGGATTCGAAAATCACGCTGTATACGGACGAGGGCGTGATGGATGTGCCGTTGGTGATGCCGGACGATATTGATGATGTATACCCGGGCAACATCAACACCTTCAAAATTGAGATTGACAGCTTTGTGGAAGCGGTGGACAAGAATCTGGACACGGCGCACACGCTGGACATGGAGCTGAGCACAATGCAGATCATTGACGCATCGTATCTGTCCACCAAGACGGACAGCAAGATTATGCTGCCGCTCCTGGCGTTCGACAGCGCGGCGGAGCTTAAGGGCTGCTACAGAAGGCTATGATGGACGGGGGAGCGGGCAAATCAGCATACAGACGCCCCAATAACACGCAAGCCGGTATCGCGGAGCTGGAGCCGGGTGAAAGGATTGAAGACCTGCAGAACGGGTTTTCCATCATACAGAACCCCGCGTACTTTGCGTTTGGGACGGATGCCGTGCTGCTCGCGCATTTCGCCCGGGTTAAAGCGGGCGAGCGCGCCGCGGACTTTGGCACAGGCTGCGGCATCATTCCGATATTGCTGTGTGCGCGTGTGCCGGGCCTGTCCATCACGGGTATTGAGGTGCAGCCGGAACTGTGCGCGATGGCGCAAAGAAGCGTGGCGCTGAACGGGCTTGAAGCTCAGATCAATATCGTCTGCGGCGATTTGAGGGATATAAAAAGCATGGTGGGGGCGGGGCTGGATGCCGTGGTGTGCAACCCGCCGTATGAGAAAGCGGATTCCGGCAAGCCCCACGCCAGCCTGCATGTGGGTATCGCCAAGAGGGAAACGCTGTGTACGCTGGATGACGTGGTGGCCGGCGCGGCGGCCGTGCTGCGCACCGGCGGGCGGCTCTATATGATCTACCGCACCGAGCGTTTTGCCGAGCTGACGGCTGCGCTGATCCGCCACAGGCTGGAGCCGAAGCGCATTCAGATGGTGGCGCCGCGCGCGGAGAAACCGCCGGGATTTGTGCTGGTGGAGGCACGCAAGGGTGCGCGGCCGGGCGTCACGTTTCTGCCGCAGCTGGTGATTAGAGAGTCCGACGGCTCATACACGCCGCCGCTGAAAAAGATATATGGGGAGGGCGACTGATTGCTCTATATTGTGGCGACGCCGATCGGCAACCTTGAGGATATCACGCTGCGCGCGCTGCGCGTGCTGGGTGAGGTGGATTTCATCGCGGCGGAGGACACGCGCCGTACGCGCAAGCTCTTGTCGCACTATGAGATCAAAACGCGCCTTGTCAGCTTTCACGAACACAGCCCGCCGGAAAAGCACACGTGGCTGCTTGACGCGCTGCGCGACGGAAAGAGCGTCGCGCTGGTGTCGGACGCGGGCACACCGCTGATCAGCGACCCGGGCGCCGAGCTGGTTGTGAAGGCTGCGGAGCAGGGGATACCGGTGACAGCGCTGCCGGGCGCGTGCGCGGCTGTGACGGCCCTGACGCTGTCCGGGATGGCCGGAGCCTTTGTGTTTGTCGGCTTTCTGTCCAAAAAAAATGCCGAAAGAAAAAAGCAGATTGAGCGGCTGGGCGTCAGCGATATGCCAAGCGTGGTCTATGAAAGCCCGCACGCTTTGCCGGACACGCTGCGGGCGCTTCGAGAGGTGCTGGAGGATGACCGGCGCGTTGCGGTGGCCAAAGAGCTCACAAAGATTCATGAACAGGTATTCCGCGGGCGTATCGGAGAAGCGTGCGAGACGTTTGGCGGCAATCTGAAGGGAGAATATGTGCTGATTGTGGACGCTGCTCCCTCAAAAAATGCCGTTGAAGTAAGTGACGAAGAGATTATGAACGCGCTGCGCGGGTATATTGCGTCCGGCATGACAAAAAAAGATGCCGCAAAAGCAGCATCCGACACATTCGGTATCAATAGAAACAGGGCATATAAACTGACTCTATAACACCCTATTTGACATCAAGCTTGCCCATGCAGCTTGAACAGACCTTGGCGCCCTTGTATTCAGACACGCCCGAAACGCTGTCGCAGAAAATGCAGGCGGGCTGATACTTGCCAAGCACGATATGGCTGTCGTCCACAAAAATCTCGATGGGATCCTTGATATCAATACCCATCACCCGTCTGAGCTCGATCGGCAATACAATACGCCCGAGCGAGTCCACTTTCCTGACAATACCTGTTGATTTCATTTTTTTCATCTCCCCTAAAATAATTATATTATAATATATCAAAATATAACAAATATACCTGTAAAAAGTCAACATAAAATCGATAAAAAAATAATAGATTAATAAAACGTTCACATTTGCATATATATTTATATGAATGTATGTGCGGGGTGATGTTTTATGGTGAACTATATCTGGGCCTTTTTGATCGTGGTCGGCACGGTGGTGGGGGTGGCAACAGGAAAGGTACAGGAGGTGTCACAAGCGGCGGTGGAGGGCGCAAAAGAAGCCGCACTGCTTTGCGTCAGTCTCATCGGCGCTTATGCGCTGTGGCTGGGTGTCCTCAATATTGGCAGAGAGGCCGGTTTGGTGGACGCCATTGCGCGGCGCATGCGCGGCATCATCCGCCGCCTGTTTCCCGGTGTGCCGCCGAACGGGCCGGCCAGCGGTTTTATCACGCTCAATATTGTGGCCAATATGCTGGGCATGGGCAACGCCGCCACGCCTTTTGGCCTCAAGGCCATGAAGGAGCTTCAGGCGATTAATCCGGATAAGACCCGTGCGACCGATGCGATGTGCATGTTTCTGGTGATTAACGCCTCATCGGTGCAGCTGCTTCCGTTGACGGTAATCGCCTTGAGAAGCACGGCAGGATCTGCCGCGCCCGCCGAAATCGCGGTAACGGCGCTGCTGGCCACCACGGTGACCACAACGGTCGGTATCATAGCCGCCATAATTATGCGGAGGCTTTGCCGGTGAACGCACTCACGTTTGCATCCTCTCTTTTTGTGCCGTTTTTTATCGCGGGCATGGTGATTTACGGCGCTGCCAAAAAGGTGCCGGTATATGACGCGTTTATCAAAGGCGCCAAGCAGGGCTTTTCAACTGTGGTGCGCATATTGCCGTTCGTTGTCGGCTTTGTGTTTGCGATCCAGATATTTAACGCATCCGGTTGTTTTGATTATATCGCGTCCGCATTATCACCGGTGCTCGGGCCGGCGGGGATTCCGCCCGAGATACTGCCGCTGGCGCTGATGAGGCCGTTCTCGGGCAGCGCGTCCATTGCGATGCTGACGAGCATTTTGAACCGTTTTGGCCCGGACAGCTTTATCGGCCGAAGCGCCAGCACGCTGATGGGGTCCTCCGAGACGCTTTTTTATACGACGGCGCTGTATTATGGCAGCGTGGGTATCAAAAAGACGCGGTATACGATACCCGCTGCGCTGATCTCCGAGGTTTCAGGCCTGGTGGCCAGCGTGCTGTTCTGCAGGCTTTTGTTTTGAGGCCATGTTCGTAACACGAAAAAATGTCTTAAGCACAGTTTGACGACTGTGCTTTTTATGATGTGGATAAGATATTACAAAACATACAAGAATCGTTTGATACGCCGGCCGCCGGCTGTGTATATAATACAAAAAATAAAAGCCTTTGCCGGATGAAGCGGCAAAATGATGAAGGAGAGCCATGAACCCGAAAGATGTATTGTTTTCTGCGCTTAAGCATCAGCAGACTGATCAGATTCCATGGGTGCCTTTTGCGGGCGTGCATGCCGGCAAACTGGCCGGATACAGCGCCACCGAGGTGCTGACCGAGCAAGAAAAGCTGTTTGAATCGCTGATGGCTGTGAACAGGCTGTACAAGCCGTCCGGCCAGCCGGTGCTGTTTGACCTGCAGGTGGAGGCAGAGATCCTCGGCTGCGAGCTGCTGTGGTCGGCTGAGGGGCCACCGTCCGTCCGGTCACATCCGCTTTCGGAAACCACGCAGATACCCTGCGCGTGCACGCTGCCCGAAAAGGAGGACGGCCGTCTGCCCATGATACTGTCCGTGATGCGCCGCATGAAGGAAGCGGTGGGGGAGACAACCGCGCTGTATGGTCTGATCTGCGGGCCGTTTACGCTGGCGTCTCACCTGCGCGGCAACAACATATTCATGGATATGTACGACGACGCCGAATACGTACACGACCTGATTGCATTCTGTACCGAATGCGCGAAACGGATGGCCGGGTTTTATATAGAAGCGGGCATGGATATCATCGCGGTGGTCGATCCGCTGGTATCTCAGGTTTCGCCCGCGCATTTTGAGGAATTTCTTCTAAAACCGTTTGCCGGGGTTTTCGACGACATTCGTGAAAAGAAGGCGTTTTCATCGTTCTTTGTGTGCGGCGACGCCACCAAGAATATTGAGGTGATGTGCAAAACCAACCCGGATTCCATCTCCATCGACGAGAACGTGGACCTCGTGGCGGCCAAAGCCATCACCGACCGGTACAACATCACCATCGGCGGCAACATACCGCTGACCACGGTCATGCTGCACGGCACGCAGCAGGACAACATGAAATATGTGATCGA
>CAZNVX010000035.1:0-12724 GCA_964576225.1 uncultured Christensenellaceae bacterium | reverse complement strand
GATTATGTATGCCGGTATCAAAAGCCGCCTGCTCACCAGCATCACGGATCTCCTTTTCCACTTCCTTGCGCGCTTTTTTTACCATTTCTTCAATACGCGCCGGGTGAATCCGGCCATCAATGATGAGCTTTTCAAGGGCAATCCGGGCAATTTCACGCCTTATCGGGTCAAACCCCGACAGTATGACTGCCTCCGGCGTATCATCAATAATCAAATCGATGCCTGTTGCCGTCTCAAGAGCCCGAATGTTGCGTCCTTCACGTCCGATGATTCTGCCCTTCATCTCATCGTTGGGCAGTGATACCACCGAAACGGTGTTTTCCGCCACATGGTCTGCTGCGTATTTCTGAATGGCATTGGCGATAATCTCGCGGGATTTCTTGTCAGCCTCTTCCTTGGCACGGCCTTCAATCTCCCGGACATAAACCGCCATGTCACGCCGAGTTTCCTGTTCAACCTTCTCAAGCAGCAGATTTTTTGCCTCATCGTTCGTCATGCCGGATATTTTCTCAAGCTGCTCGATTTGCTCAGCAAAAGTCTGGTCAATATCCTCTTTTCTCTTGGTAACCTCTTTTAAGCGTTTATTGACCTGTTCTTCCTTTGCCTCCACATTCGCTACTTTTTTATCCAACACCTCTTCGCGTTGGGCCAGCCTTCTCTCGATTCTCTGGATCTCATTACGTCTTTCTTTGGATTCTCTGTCAAATTCGGTTCTTAATGCGTGGATTTCCTCTTTGGCTTCAAGGATCGTCTCCTTCTTGACTGCTTCCGCCTTCTTTTGAGCGTCAACGACAAGTCTTTTTACAGCTTCTTCGGCTTTTCCGACCTTCGCCTCAGCCACGTGCCTTCTGTAGATATACCCCAGACACAAGCACAAAACGGCTGTTAATACAAGAAGCAGCGCAACGAGCCAAATTTCCACTGAGTATGTCGCACCTCCTTTATTAAGTTTTGTGCAGACAAAATATACCCCCTTATATGTATCATGTATATCTGCTGTCTGCCCCGCATGGCCAATTAACTCCCAGCTGATTCAGCAGGCCATGCCGTCGGCTCGCTAATAAAGAAATCTATAATTCAAGCAAAGAGCATTTCAATTATTAGAAACCATATTAATTTTAGTATCTTGTTATATCTTTGTCAAGTCAGGATATACCAATGTCATGGCTTTCTTCATGGTGTTTGTTTTTACGAAAAGTAATAGCGGCCATCACAAAGCATATGATTGAGATGATTGGATAATAGATTTTGAATCCCATAACAAACGGCCAGAACATGACCACCAAACCGCAGAGAATATACGCTTTGACTTTGGTTCGGCTAAATGCGGACTTCTTTAGTTTATCCAGTGTGATTATCGTTTCACTCATCTCCTTTCTGGCTTTCTCCTTTGCTGCCTCTTCATCGGGAAGCATGTCCTTTTCGGCAGCTTGCTGCAGAATCTGCCCCCCGGTTATCAGCTTTAAACCATTGCCTGCGCAAAAAGTTGTTGCCGGTTTATCAAAATCGCTCAATGAAATGATCGTGTTTATCTTTGGATTGATATAACGCGCTGCCTTAAGCATGCTGTCAACACCGCATATCGCGCTTGGATGGTTGTGAAATACGTAAATGCCCGCGCCATTTTTTGTGGCAGTGAAACCGTCTTCTGTTATTCTTATATCGCTCAAGCCATCGTAAAGCCGGCTGATATATTTGGAATAATCGTCAACGCTCATCATTGTCAGCGTTTCAAGCAGACACTTTTGTTTGATGCGAAGCGTATCCTTCTCAATATAGCGTATGGTTTTTCTTCTCTTTACAAGAGTCAGAGTAAGGCTGACAGCGAGTGTAATAAATACCGACATCAAAATCGCCGCAATAAATGACCGGCTAAAATATAAAAACAGCATAAAAGATAAAAACAGCAACATAAAACGCAGCACGAAAAAATCAATGGATCGGGCAATTATTGATCGGCCGCCATAAAGCTGCTTTTTGTAATGCCGAATCAGTCTTGAATCCATGTCAATCACCTCCTCATGTCCATTTTAACCACAAACAACGCCTTGTATACTTGCACAACTTGTTAACAACCACGCGCTGGTGTATAATAGAACACATGAAAGGGTGCTCACGCAATTTGACGGAATACGCCTGTCTGGAAACCGATTTTCTGTCCTCAAAGCAAAATCGTGTGGGGCTGCTGGGCGGCACGTTCAATCCTGTCCACTGCGGACACATCAGCATGGCATCTATTTCGCTTTACGAGTATTCTCTTGGTGAAGTCATATTTTTACCGCTTGGTTTGCCGCCTCATAAACAAGACACACACATTGCTTCTGCGGCTCAGCGTTTGGAGATGATTCGTCTCGCCATTGCTCAGGAGCCACGGTTTTCTATAAGCACCATTGAGACAAGCAGATCTGGATTAACTTATACAGTCGATACAATGGAATTGCTGACACAAGCCCGAAAGAATACGACTTTTTACTATATCATTGGCGCCGATACGCTTTTTGAGCTGCCAACCTGGAAAAAGTATGAGCGGGTTCTTCTGCTGACGGATTTTATATGTATACTTCGGCCCGGCCAGGATGATATTAGTGTCAGACAGTTCGCCCAGAAGCTGAATAATGATTTTGGTGACAAGATTCATATAGCCGGTGAACGGGGCCCTTGTATCTCTTCGTCTCAGATCCGCGCGCTGGCTAGAGCGCACAGACTGCCGGACGGATTGGTTCCAAAAGCGGTTCTTGAATATATCAAGTGGAACGGCCTATACAGTAAAGAGGTATAAATGACCGAAAGAATGCCGTGTTATGAAGAATATCTGAAAGATCATATTGATGGCTGCAGGCTGGCGCACTCTTATGGCACCGCTGAAGAAGCGGCGTCACTTGCCCGGCATTACGGCGTGGACGCAAGTTTGGCCTATGTGGCTGGCCTTTTGCATGACGTCGCCAAGGGACGATGTGAATTCGGGCTTCAGAAAATGGCAGATCAATATCAAATTGAAGCGGATTGTATTGAAATGAAAAATCCTGAGCTTTTACATGGTAAAATAGGCGCGGTGATGGTTGAAACTGAACTCGGCATAGACGACGAGGAAGTTTTATCTGCGATTCGATGGCACACAACAGGCCGGGCAGGCATGTCAATGCTTGAAAAAATCGTTTACATCGCTGATCTGATAGAGCCGGGACGTTGTTTTGAAGGTATTGACGATATACGCTGCCTGGCTTATCAGAATATCAATAAAGCCATGCTCAGTGCGCTTACTCAAGTAATGCGGTTTATTGCAGACAAAGGATTTGCCCTGCACCCAAACAGTGTGATGGCTTATCAGGATATATTAAAAAAGGAGGAACAATAGAATTTGAAAAAAGACTTTCATGAGGACGTAATCAGCGCCGCCAGGCAGTTATTTGCCAAGAAAGCGGAGGATGTCCGTGTTCTGCACGTTGCGCATTTGACGATTGTCGCGGACTATTTTATACTGGCAAGCGGCCGATCTGATGTGCATGTCAAATCGCTGTGCGATGAGGTTAGAAAGCTGATGCACGAAAGGGGCCGTGTTCAATTGCGCATAGAAGGATACCGGGAAGGGCGTTGGATCGTGATCGACTATGGCGATGTGCTGATACATATATTTCATAAGAGCGAACGTGAGTTTTATGGCCTTGAAAGACTTTGGGCTGACGGCGACAACAGTATCGTCATTACCGATGCCGACATGTCAAAACCGGTTAAACCCTGATACAGCAAGACCTTAACAAAGGGCTGTCTCACTGTGCTAGAATACCCGCTTACCGCAGATAAAGTGTTTCTTCCAATAGGCTGAGCTGAAAATATTCGAGCATATTCTGATCTTTCCGGCACCGGAGGATGCGTCTATCATCTGCCCGTTGCCCATATATATGCCTACGTGCCCCTTAAAGCATACGATATCGCCCGCTTTGAGATCAGACATTTTCGACACAGTCGGCAGGCCGGATTTCGCCCAACCGGCAGAAGTCATATATCTAATCTTATAGCCCACCTGGTTCAGTGCGTAATACACAAATCCAGAGCAGTCAAACCCCTGATCAGGGCTTTTTCCGCCTCGAACATACTTGACCCCAAGCTGAGTTTTTGCAAACTCTATCAGCGCACTGGCTGATGCTTCATCCGGGTCTTTTGGAGGCGGAGCCGTACTGCCGCCGCTTCCACCACTGCCGCCGCTGCCGCCGCTGCCACCGCTGCCGCCGCTGTCGCTTGAGGGGATCCTGGCGGCTTTTGCGTCTTCGGAGTAGAGAACCTCAAAGGTGTTCTCCCCCACGTTTCCGTCTTCAGTTAGGCCGTTTCTCTTTTGAAAGCTCTTAACCGCGGTCTCGGTTTCCGTACCAAAATAGCCCGTCATGCCGGATTTCAAGTAATTCAACTCCTGCAGACGTTCCTGAATGCCTTTTACATCCGTGCCGCGATCACCGAGCTTAACCGTATACGGCATCGCATCGTCAGAATAAAGTGCTGAATAGGTCTGTGGCCCAAGCAAGCCATCAACCTGCAGACTGTGTTTTCTCTGAAACAGCTGCAGAGCATATTCCGTCCCGTATCCATAATAATCTGTCGGCTCCTCCTGTCCCATATATCCCAAATCCATCAGACGCGTTTGCACATCGATAATTCTTGGGTCCGTGCATCCCGGAACCAGATCAGGGATGTCAGGCGCTGTAGTGGGAATCGGGAGAGCATCAGGGGCGGTTGTGGATAGGGGCTGTGTGTCAGCAGAGAGCGCATCTTCAACATTGATGGTGTCTTCAGATACCGTTTTGGTGTTGATTTCAGATGTTGGAAGAGGCGGTGATGCCTGCGGAATTGTCTGATCTTCTGGTATCAAAGCGTCACTTTCGATCACAAAAGGACGGGGCGACTCGTCAATATCAAAGTTTTGATCGATAGAAGATACTGTTGCCGCGGCGGCTTCAGCCGGGCTCTCTGGAGCCGTTAAAGCGATGCTCAAAACAATTGAAACCACTGCGACCATTGCGCATAACAACGCAATAAACCTTTTGTTGCGAAAAGTCTTTCGCCTGAGACGAGTCATACGCCTTTTTGGGACACCAGTATTTGATATGATTTCTCTTTCTTCAACCGCTCGTTTTTCAAATTTGTTGCTGCGCGAAGAGACTGGTTTCCCGAATGTACGTTTACACTTTTTTATCAAAGGATATATTGCCTTGACGATATGTCGCAATGCTTTGATAAAGATTGTCTCCATCGAATACCTCTCGAACGCAAGTCATCAAATAGTAATAATTTCGTAACTTATTAATAATATTATACACCATTCGAGTGATTATGCAAGCGTCAATTCAATTCAATGCTCATTTCTGTATTTCTCCATCAGCTGCTTGAAAATCTCAGCAGAGGTTGGAGGCGTGAACGTAACGGCATTGGCGCCGGCTTCGATGGTTTGCTCAATGGATTCGCTGGTCGGGCCGCCTGTCGCGATTATCGGCACCTCAGGAAAACGCTTTCTTATGCTGCGTATGATAGCAGGTGTTTTGGATGCGCCAGAAACGTTCAGTATACTGGCGCCCGCATCAAGGCGGGCCGCTATGTCCGTGCCCTCAGATACAACTGTAATCACGATTGGTATGTCGATACGATCCCGAACTTTTCTTATTATATCGTTTGCGGTGGGAGCATTGGCGACCACGCCGATGGCCCCCTGATTCTCGGCATCCATGGCCAGGCTTACCACGCGCTTTCCAGTTGTGGTGCCGCCTCCGACTCCGCAAAATACCGGAATATCGGATACTGTGATGATTGCATGGGAAATGGCCGGCTGTGGCGTAAAAGGGTATACCGCTATAACGGCATTGGCATTGCAGTTTTTGATCAGCGCCACATCCGTGGTGAAAACGAGGGACTTTATGAGCCTGCCAAATATCCGGATTCCGCTGACTTCATTGATGATGTCGGGTACACGCACCATATGCTTGCGGAGGTTTCCATGTATTTCTGGAATAAAACTCGGCATGATTATCCTCCTTTGTTTTTTGCTGGCATAAGAAATGATAAAGACATTTTAACAAAACAAAGCTGTTCAGTAAAGCAGTCTTTATATGTAAACACTGCTGTCACACAACAGTATCACCTCAGCGCAATGCTGCAATATTGTTTCGATATGCGTCAGCAGCCGCTTTGTTGAAGCAAACAAACCATACCTTTTCCAGTTCATAGGCAGTGTATTTGTCAAGCATTAGCTTCACAGTTTCACACGCTATCTTTGAAGCCTCTTTCACGGGGTAAGCATACACGCCTGTACTGACAGACGGAAACGCGATGGTCCGTGCGCCGCGGCAGACTGCCGCCTGAATAGAGTTTGTGTAGCACGATGCCAAGAGCTCAGGTTCCCCTGCCCCGCCGCCTTGCCATACGGGACCAACCGTATGCACAATGATTCTGCAGGGAAGACGGTAAGCCTGCGTCACTCTGACCTCACCAGTCGGGCACCCGCCCAGTTCCCGGCATTCGTCTAGTAGTTCTGGACCCGCAGCCTTATGAATGGCTCCATCCACGCCGCCGCCGCCAAGCAGCGTGTTGTTCGCCGCATTCACAATCGCGTCCACACTCATTTTTGTGATATCCCCTTCGTAAATCCCGATTCTCTCAAGAAAGCTCATTTCGTATTCTCTCCTGATCTTTTATTGACACACCAGCCTTTGCGACACAATATCCGAATAGATGCCGAGCCCTTTTGTCTGTACCAGTCGAATGACATCCGAGAAGGCTGCGCTGTTTGGCAGCAAGTCGGAAAGCGCATTGGGGCGGCTGAATAAATACGCGTGATTGAAGGTGACATCCTTATGACCGGCAAATATCGCCACATAGAAAATCCCCGACTCAACAAGATCCTGAAAGAAATGGCTGCCATACGACAACTCCGGCATAAAACCGGCTTCAACTGACGCCAGCTCGCAGATCACCGACATATTGGACAACTCCGAAAAGCTGACAGGAACGCCCAGGGACGGTGTTGTTGTTCCCCACCGACCGGGTCCAATCAGCATCACGCTCTTGTCCTTAAGCAGCGTATTGATTAAACCAATCTGCCGGGCTATGGCATATTTGTCTTGCTCACTGCGTTTCAGATAACCTTTCGCTTCCACATAAACCACATAATCTATCGCGAGATGGATGTTCCCTCCCATAAAATTGCCATTGGTTGAAAAAAAGCAGTTTTGGCATTCCGATATGTCGGGCATTTTAACTGACTTGCCCACCCCTCGTGTCTGCAGCGGACGGCACTGAACAAGGTTTACCTTAAAGCTCTCGCTTTCAGTAAAATTAGCCGTGAATTCTATGTCGACCGGATAATCATAAGTGCTTGATAATTGGGAGAGCATGCCCTTCATCAACCCGGGGAAATCCGTTTCATTCAGTAAACGTTTGAAGCTGAGTATCTTTGGCGGCTGCCTGTCCGTGTATCCCAGCTCACGCAGCCGTGCCGCTGCCGCACGGTCGGTCGTGGCGAAAATATCCTTGTCTGTCTTGATATCATCGTTGAGTGCCTCCTGAAGACTTACCGTTTTCAAACAGTTTTCTTTCAGCGAAAGCACATCCACTTTGTGTTGTGAAAAACGGCGCTCGTCTTCAAGAGCCATGGGCGGCAGTGCGCCGGGGTCATCCAGGCAGACAATGCGCGCATAGTCTCCAATGGTGCGCCCTACCGCCCGTGTCCCCAAGCCGAAAACGAGCCGGAGCATGCCCGCGTCGGCATCAATGCTTTTATCCCATACATATAGATTGGATGAGTTTCCGACGCCTGCAATGTGCGGGAAAAAATGATGCCCGTAATAGTCTCCGGAAACGCGCTGCACCAGAATGGCCATCTGCTCGTCGCTGCCGAACAGGCCGCGCTTCTCTCTGTAGACCAAAGCATCCTCATTCATCGTGCTAGCATACACAAAGCGCACGGCTTGTTCAAAAGCTTCAAACCGCTCCTTGGGAGTTCCCTGATTGACGCAGAAAACACTGTCATATTTTCCTGCAAACGCATTTCCGTAATTATCCTCAAGCAATGAGCTTGACCTGACTATGATGGGAAACTGGCCAAAGTACTCAAGCATCTGCACAAAATGCTCTTGTATATCGGCGGGGAATTGGCCGCTCAGCAGCTTCTCCTTCAGCTCTCCTGCATATTTGTAGTAACCATCTGGGGTGCGCTGACGTGTGCGCAGCTCCCACCAGCCGTTTTGCACAATATACGTATAGAACACATCCGAACCAATATAGAATGAGTCATGCGGTTCCATATAAGGCGTGAACTCGCCACGCCCTTCCTTTTCAAGTATCTTACGTGCCACCAGCATGCCCACGCTTTTGCCGCCAATGCGGCCAGTTCCGATGATACGGGAAGCGATCATCTGAAGAT
The DNA here is from genome assembly GCA_964576225.1 of uncultured Christensenellaceae bacterium. GTDB lineage: Bacteria > Bacillota > Clostridia > Christensenellales > SZUA-584 > SZUA-584. Next base: position 4,320 of record CAZNVX010000035.1, on the reverse strand, counting down.
CGTCCAGAGTAAAATATCGCTCGCACAGGGCCCTCATACGCGAATCAGAGCCGATCAGCATTGACAGAAGAAGCATCTTATGCTCTGCCGCCCGCTCCGGAACGGACGCAATACTCTCCCTGACTTTACTCAGATAATCAAGCTGGCGGCTGCTTCTGTCGATGCTGGAAAACAACTCGGCCACTTGTGAGCTGGCTGTGACACTGACTGCCTCCTGACCCTGAATCAGGTGCGGGAAAAACATGGTCGGCGAGTACCGCTGCCAGACTTTCAGCGGATGGATATAGCTCTCTCCCCCCACACTGTACAAATCCAGCAGCAGCTGCGTTGTTTCACGTATTCCCGCAATGGTGGAATATGTATGAGCGCTGCGCTGTATCGCAAAATAAGCGATGGTGTCCAGCTCAAAGAGAAAAGGACAGGTCACTTTGAAAAAGTTTCGGATCATCAGGTCAGAGTACCAGCAGTCGAGCAGGTCGGTCAGACAGTCGAAAACGTAGAAAGCATACAGTCCCTCCCGCTCCACAAGGGAATGCACGGCTGTCGCAAAGCTCTCAAAGCCGCGTACGGGGTCCATAGTGACCATTTCCGCTTCTTCCGCAGCAAGCAGAGGCGCATGGCGGCCAAAGCGTACATATATCAGTTTCCTGCCGTCTTGACGGGCCTGAGAGGCATACGGCGCAACGACCTTTTTGTAGCTCTCAATATTGTCCACCTGCCAAACAACGTTATCACCAAGCCGAAGCTTGTCGATAATGCTGTCAAACCCCCTGATGCCGGTGCTGACTTTATCCGGAACGCTCATCTGATCACCCGCCTTTATATCCTTATGCAGAATATTATACCATCAGAGGCTGCGCACGTGCCACCATTATGACACTCTGAAAGTACTAACGATGTTATATCTTAAATGTTACCCAGAATTGATTGTTGAACGTTTATCTATTATCCAATATACTGTTGCTAAAGATACTTCCGACGGAAGGAGAATATGATGACTTGTCAGAATACCGTTCGCTGCACCTGCACATATACATCCTGCTCTCATCACGGCAAATGCTGTGAATGCATCGATTACCATCGTCGATTGGGCGAAGCGCCCGGATGCCTGTTTTCAAAGGAAGCGGAAAAGACGTATGACCGATCTATAAAACGTCTCTATGATGACCGAAAAAGATAACCGGCGGCATATTTATTCGTATCTATCCGCCGGTATACCAGGCGCGGTCATTTCATAGAGCTCTTTGATATCATCCATGAATTGACCATCGGTTTGATCTTCCTTCTTTTCAATGGTTTCAAGTATCTGAAAGCGGAAAGATTGACCGCCATGTAAATTCCAATCGTTTTTCAGACGATGATGCAAGCAGCTGTTCATGCTTTGTGAAAATTTAAAGCGATTGCTGCTCCCCTGGATATCCGTTGTCAGCGACAGCATCTTTCTGCCGGTGATGTTGTTGATAATAGCGTAAACACCGCCGACCACTGGACGCCGCCTGTAGGCTTCGAGTTTTTCTTTCCTTTCGTTTTTATCCATTTTTAGTATCCCATGGATCGCAGCACGCCTGCCAATACCGCCATGCGCTCGCCAATCAGCTCATCATCCTGACCGAGCACATCGGCAAACAGCCGGATATCCTCATCTATCATCGGGTTGCCGGTGCATACTGACACCGTCATGGCATCTCCTTGAATCCCCACCCTGTCTATAATGGGTTTGGCCGGATCATATAACTTCTCCATGCGATATGCCTCACGAAAATGGCTCACAGCCCGGCAAACAAAAATTGCCAGATCGAGCACACGGTGCAGCGGCAATTCTTCGGACTGCCGCGACCATTTTCCGCCTGTATGACGCCACACCTTGGCAGATATATCAACTTTTCCGCGATCATTCCATTGCGCAAGACCCACAGAGAGCCCCTGCGCATCCGAACGGTATGCGAGCCGCCCGTCAACGTTCGAATAGTCTTCAGAAACAATGACTGGCTTGTGTTTTAATGTTGTCGGTATAGACATAGCCACCACCATCCAACTAGTAATTTAGTAATATAGTTGTATCACACTTGCTCTTTAGTTGTCAAGCTTTAAGATTGCCTCATAAAAACCAGATATGTTATGATATTGACATGAATTCAAGCCGCCAAGGCGGTCATTATAATGGCCTTAATTTTCGATAATGCGCGGAAAGGAACTTACATTTGAGCGATTTGATACGGAAAATCAAAGAGGTGTGCTTCGCCGTCCTGCCGGTGGTGTTTATTGTGCTGATACTCCATTTTACGGCTGCGCCGCTTCATGATTATTTGATATTCCGTTTTCTGATCGGGTCTCTCTTTATCATTGCCGGTCTGTCTGTGTTTTTGCTCGGTATTGACATCGGCATCACCCCGATCGGTAATCTTTTTGGTCGTTTACTCACGAAACCAAACAAACTATGGATTATCGTGATTGGCGGCCTTATGCTTGGCTTTCTCATCACTGTCGCCGAGCCCGACCTTCAGATACTTGCCGGCGAAGTCGAATCCGTGACGTCCGGCATGATGCCAAAGCTGGGTTTGATAGCTGTTGTTGCAGTGGGCATTGCCGTGATGCTCTCCGTTGGTTTGCTGCGTATCATATACAGCATACCTTTATTCTGGGTTCTGAGCGGGTTGTATTTGCTGATATTCGTGTTGTCATTTTTTGTTCCGCCTGGATTTTTGGCAGTATCCTTTGATGCTTCTGGCGCGACCACCGGCGCTCTCACTGTTCCGTTCATACTTGCGCTATCCTTTAGTATTTCGGCTCTGAAAAAAGACAGCAAAGGGGCTGAAAAGGACAGCTTTGGCTTGGTCGCCGTCGCCTCTGCCGGTGCGATAATCTCCGTGATGTTAATGAGCATCATTTCGGGTTCCACTGAGCTGACCGGACATATTTCCAATACACACCTTGAGAACACAGGCATTATAATGCCCTTTTTTCGCAAGTTACCTGGCGTCGCTTTTGAAAGCATGTTGGCAATATGCCCGCTTGTTGTGCTGTTTCTTATATTTCAGAAGCTGTCCTTTAAGCTGACAAGAAAGTCGTTTTCCAGAATCATTAAAGGCTTTGTCTATGCATTTGTGGGGCTGACGCTGTTTTTTCTTGGCGTCGGGGCAGGGTTTATGGACGTTGGCGTCATGATGGGCTATAATATTGCTTCAAACGGGACTCATCTGCTGATCATTTTTGTTGCCTTCGCATTGGGTACCGTTACGATATTGGCTGAGCCCGCGGTTCATGTACTGACACACCAAATCGAAGACGTCACCAGCGGTTCGGTTAAAAGGAGGCTGGTGCTCAGCGCGCTTGCCATCGGAGTCGGTTTGGCACTGGCATTGTCTACGGTGCGGATTCTGGTACCGGAAATAAAGCTATGGCATTTTCTGCTGCCGGGTTATATTATTGCTATAGCGCTGACGTTCTTAGGCCCCAAGCTGTTTGTGGGCATTGCCTTTGATTCGGGCGGCGTCGCTTCCGGGCCAATGACTGCGACGTTTATCCTCGCGTTCACGCAGGGAACAGCAAATGCCACGGCCGGCGCGGATGTTTTAACGGACGGATTCGGAACCATTGCGATGGTGGCGTTGACGCCGCTGATTACCCTGCAGGCACTTGGGTTGCTCTATAGAATGAAAACGTCCAAAAGGAGTTCGCTGATACCATGGAAGAAAGCATGAATGTATATGAACTGTCCCTGCTGACAGTCATCACCGGCTGCGGAAGCGGAAGCCGGGTGCTCAGTCAGGCACGAGAGCATGGCATTAAAGGCGGTACGATGCTGCTGGGGAAAGGGACGGGCAAGGGGAGTTTTTTAAGGCTCCTTGAGCTGTGTGATTCCAGAAAAGAAATTATATTCATGGTTTGCGGCGCCCAGACAGCCAGCCGTGTTATTGATCAGCTCAATGACGACCTGAAATTCAGCAAGAGAGGTCACGGGATTGCCTTTATCATTCCTTTGGACAAGGTTTTCGGAGTCAGCAGCTTTCAGAAAGATACAGTCTACGGTACGGAGGGAGACACTATGTACAAGGCCATTTTCACCATTGTTGAGCGGGGACAGGCCGAGGATGTGATGGATGCCGCCACTGCAGCCGGCGCACGCGGCGGAACCATTATCAACGCGCGCGGTTCCGGTATTCATGAAACGAGCAAGCTTTTTGCCATGGAAATTGAGCCAGAAAAAGAGATCGTGCTGATTATCTCAGATGTATCTCAGGCGGAAGCCGTAACCGATGCCATACGGGAAAAGCTCCGCATTGACGAACCGGGGAAAGGAATTATTTTCATCACGGATGT
>CAZNVX010000034.1:0-12917 GCA_964576225.1 uncultured Christensenellaceae bacterium | reverse complement strand
GATTTCGCATTGTGTGTTCTCTCTGGCCGCCCTGACCGCGATCACCGCTTCATCCTTATCGCTCATGGTTTCAATGCATATGGCGTCCGCACCGCCTTTTTCCAGCGCAACAGCCTGCTCCGCAAAGGCTTCGTAGAGCTCCTGCTCCGTCACCTCTTCAATCACCAGCATCTTCCCGGTCGGCCCGACGGAAGCGATCACAAGCTTGTCTCCCGCGGCCTCTCTTGAGGCTCTGGCCGCCGCCTCGTTGATCCTGGCGGCGCTGTCCTCCAACCCATACTGCCCAAGCTTTATACGGGTACCCCCGAAGCTGTTGGTTTCCACCATGTCGGCGCCCGCGTCGATGTAGCTTTGCGCAATATCCCGGACGTCCCCGTACCTGTCCACGCACCAGCGCTCTGGGCAATCACCGGGTTTTAAACCCTTCTGATAAAGAAATGTTCCCCACGCGCCATCCGACACGAGTATGCGGCCCTCTCTGACCGCTTCGGTGATGCTCTTCCTCATTGGCCTTCCCCCTTCTTTCCCCGGTTAACCCCCGTATGCTTATACTTTATGCCATAGATGGTTTTATTTCAAGCCATATGGCAGATACCCGTCTTCATGATTGATTCGGCTTAATACATTTCAATCTCAGCTGGGTTCGCAACAAGAAAAAAGGGGCCGCGTCCAGCCGCCCCATTCATAAAAATTGATTATAGCCTTTCCTTTTCACGGATAGGCATATAAGTCAGTCTGCTGGGTTTTAAGCCCATTCGCCCGTATACCTCCAGCAGCTTAACAGCTGCCAGCGTCGGGTCAATCACCGGCACATCATAGCCATTCTCCAGCAGCCTTTCCCGGATCGCCTCCGCAGCCCCGGCCATACCGGTGCACCCGAGCACTATCGCTTCGGCCCCGTCCTGTTCGACGGCTTCTTTGGACTGCCCATAAATGGCTTCGATCAGCACCTCAAAATCGCCCAGCTCCAAAACCGGTATATTCACCACGCGGACAGAAGCCACGCGCTCCTGAAACCCCGCCTTGATGATGTTGCTGCGAATCATCGGGATTACATTTTTGAGTACCGTCACGATGCTGATCCTATCCGCCAGCCCCATGGCCAGCAGCATCGCAGGCTCAAAGCCGCCCACCACCGGAATATCCAGCAGCTCTCTGGCCGCGCGCACACCCGGGTCTCCGAAACAGTTGACGAAAGCACCGCCGCAATCCGCCGCACTGCGGCACTGATCCAGCACGGCCGGCGCAGCGAGCGCCTCGTCGTATTCTCCCTCAATGGAAGCCGGCCCGTATGTCGTCAGCACGGTGACCAGCTCGTTGCCCTCACTGAGCGCCTTGGCCATGAACGCGCTGATTTCCTTGGCCACCGGCAGCCCCGGCACCGGGATCACGTTCAGTATTTTCATGACATGCTCCTTTAAGCCGCGGAATGTTCAGCGCACCGGAAGCAGGTCCCCCGCGGCTTTGACCTTAATCCGCGTCGCATTGCCCGGATGATAGGCCAGCGGGATGTCCTCCAGCTCTACAATCTCGATTGTTTCAGGGTCTGCGCCTGCCTTCTTTGCTTCGTCGATGGCCATGTTTTTGGCGTCCTCAATCACCTGCTCACGCGTCTTGCCGTCCAGCGTGAATATACGATCCAGCTCGCCGCTCACTTGCGCGATGGCGGAACCGAGCGCGTTGGCAACGTCGAAGCTGTCGGGGCGAATCAACTCGGACACACCCTCAATCTTGTCCTGTATCAGCACGCTGCCGCCGCCCACCAGTATCAGCGTTACCTCGTCACGCGAGAGCTTCATTTTGTCAATACCCTGCGACACCATCTCCATGATCTTGTCCATGGCACGACGGGCAAATGCCTCATCCAAAAAGACAACCTTAGATTTGTCACCGATGTCCGCCATACCAAGCCGAACGGCGATATCCGTCGCTGTCAGCGTATCTCCGCCAAACACATAGGCTTTTTCCGTCAGCAGATAACCCACGCTGTCCGGCCCCACTGTGATTTCGCCATCCTGCTCGCGCACGATGGAACCGCCGCCGAGACCGATTGACACCAGATCGGGCATACGGAAATTTGTCCGCGCGCCACCGATATCCACTGCGAGCGAGGATTCCCGCGGAAAGCCCTTGGAGATCACACCGATATCGCTCGTCGTCCCGCCCACGTCCAGCACAATCGCTTCGCGTTTCTGGCTTAGAAAAGATGCGCCGCGTATGCTGTTGGTGGGACCGCACGCCACCGTCAGTATCGGATAGCGTTTTGTATACTCGGCGGACATCAGCGTGCCGTCATTCTGGCAAAGGTAAACGCTCGCGTTGTCCACGCCCTCGTGCTTGAGCGCATCAATGAACCCTTCAGTGACTGTCCTGGCCACGTTCATCAGCGCGGCGTTTAATATCGTCGCGTTTTCCCGCTCAATGAGCCCGAGCGAGCCGATTTCGCTGGAGAGTGACACCGGAATGTTACCCAGCTCCTCTTGTGCGATCTCCATCGCCCTGTATTCGCAGTCGGAGCGAATAGACGCAAACACACAGCAAATGGCCAGCGAATCAATCTTGCCCTTAAGGCCACGGAATACCGTGCGCAGCTCATCTTCGTCTACCGGGGTCAGCTCACGCCCGTCAAACTCGTACCCGCCCTTTGTGATTTCAAAGACGCCGCCCACCGCCTGCACCAGCGCCTCCGGCCAGTCCGCCATTGGCATGATGGATTCGGTCGCAGGCCTGCCCATACGGACAATACCCACCTTGCACAGTTTTTTTCGCTCAACGATGGCGTTTGTGCAGTGCGTGGTACCCAGCATCGCAAACCTGATGTCCTTCCTGTCCGCGCTGCTCTGCGCCAGAACGCTTTTAATCGCGTTATAGATGCCGGTGGTAACATCTGTCGTTGTCGGCGTTTTCACTTTGGCGATCAGCCTGAACTGATCGTCGATGATGACGGCGTCCGTATTGGTGCCGCCCACGTCAATGCCCAGCCTGTAGTTCATGTCGTTACCACCCCTTTCATCCTGTCTTCAATCGGTACATAGTCGATGTCATACTTGAAATAGCGCGGTCCCACCGTCTCGATACCCTTGGGCGTACGCCACTTGGGATCGCACGGCAAGCCCAGCACCGCCACGCGCCGCCCATACTTGAGCGCCTCGGTGGTGATCGGTATAGAGCTTTCCAGGTCGACGCAGCAGATCAGATCCGGCACACTGGCCACCACCTGTCCATCCTTGCGGGCAATAAGGTTTTCATTCTGAAATTCCATCTCAAACGATGAACCCTTGTCTTCCTCCAAGCCCTGCATCACCGCTTTGCCGAAGTTAAACCCGGCCCGCGTTTCCCGCAGCACATCGGTGATTTTGCCCTTGAACAGTAAATAGCCTTTTGTCAGCTCAAGCAGTTCGCCCAATGGGTTGCAGCCCGTCTGTATGGCCTTGCCGATGATGGATCCGATCTTCTCGGAATAGGTCAATATGCCCGTCACGGCCGATTTCTTGACCTGCGCACCTGTCATCGAATAGATATTAATGATAACCGACCCGCCCATCGTAATGGTCGCCACACGCGCCAAATCCTCCGCCCATTTGTTGCTGATGGTTTCCAGCACTTCCATGTTGCCCTTTTCATCAGTGATCACCATCGGCGAGGCGGTGATGCCGTCCAGATGGTACGTCACCATCTGCAGCTCCGGAAATGCCCGGCCCATACCGTCCGCATCAACAATCGGCAGCTCCATCTGCGCCGCCACAGCCAGCGGGATCATTGAGTTGATCCCGCCCGCCTCTATCGGCATCGTCGCCGCCACATTTTTACCCAAGTACCGCGAAATGGCATCAAAGCACCGCTTAAACTCACCGCCGTTCGGAATCTTTTCCACCAGCACCGACGGCGCGCCCATCATTGCGGACGGCACCACAAGCATGTCGTCGTCAATCTCCGCCGGATCCAGCAGCTTCACCGGTCCGTATTTTTTTACAGCTTGAAGCGCCATCAGCTTGCCAAGATGCGGATCCCCACCGCCGCCTGTTCCCAGCAGCGCGGCACCCAGGGCTATGTTCTCAATCGCTTCTTCGCCCAGTTTTCTCATGTTTTCTACCCCTGCACGTTTTGTTCGGCTTCAACCTTGGTTTTCGCCGGTTTGCCGCCAAAGATGACATCCAGTATCAGATAAAGCGCCATGGCCACCACAATGGCATTGACAGCCGAAATGCCCCATGTCACAAAGTATCCGACCACACCGCCAGCCAGCCACGCCACGATGGCCGTCCAGCGAATGCCTTTTGCCGGCGCCCAGTTTTGCGGGTTGCCTTTTTTCCTGATCCAGTAGTCTGCAATCATCACACCGGCAAGCGGGGTAATGCCCGCGGTCAGTATCAGCAGGAAGGTGATAAAGTAATTGAGAATGCCCAGCACCGCCAGCAGCGTGCCGATAGCGCCGGCAATCGCCGTTGTCAAGGCTCTTTTATTGTCCTTGAGATTAAACAGGTTGGTCAGCGCCAGCCCGCCCGAATACGCGTTGACCGTGTTGGTCGTCCATGTCGCCAATATCAGCACAATCAGCCCGATCACAGGCAGCCCCAGCTGCGTCAGCACAGCTGTCATGTCATACGTGCCTGCCACGGCCGACATAATCGCACCGCCGATGATCAGCAGTATGCCCAGCGGCCAAACACCCACGATTGACGATATGGCAGAGCCTTTGCGGTTTTTTGCGTATCTCGAATAGTCTGCCGCGATAACGCCACCCACCGCAAAACCGCCCACTGCAACCGCCACGCCCTGAAGAAAGCTGAACGGTGTCGCCGGCTGCATCTGTGCGAGTGCCTCAATTCCAAAATTGTTGAGCGCTGCAATAACGCCGAAGATGATGATCAGTATCAACGCGGGAACGGCAATGTAGTTCAGATACGCCAGCGCTTTGTAACCGATGATTGCTGTGGTAAGCATGATGATGCCCCAAATCAGCGAACCCAGCCAGACAGGGAAGTCAACACCCATGGTGGCAAGTATCGCCGAGAACGCGGTGCCTGTGATGCCGCACTGGAAGCCAAACCACCCGATAATCGACACGCCCAAGACCAGTGATATAATAATCCGCGAGCCGGCCTGCCCAAATGTCGACGAGGCCGACACCACTGTCGGGCGTCCGAGGTCTGCCCCCTGCATGCCCTGAAACACCATGTAAGCCACCACGATGGTGTAGCCGATCACGCCCGCGAGTATTGCCGGCACAAGCGGCAAACCGGACACCAGGCTTCCGCCCAGCATCAGGGACGGCACGCAGATCATCGCGCCTGCCCAAATCAGCGCGATGCTCAGCCAGGATTTCCTCTCTGATTTTGGAATTTCACCCAATGCATACTGTTCAACAACGCTTGACTTTTTCTCTTTTTCCATTTGGCTCTCTCCTTTTTCATTTTAATATGCAGTTGATAGATAGATTACACAATAAGAAACAAGCAATTTTCGTGCCAGTTACATTTGTCGTTTCTCGATATATTCAGACGTGTTATTCGACAAAGTTCGGGCTGTTTCTCATGTCGACCATGATAAAGATTCGCAGCGCATGAGAATTTTCGCAACAGCTTGCATGGTGAGAAAAATTATCATATAATGATAATGACGCACACCGTTAATAGTAGGGTTTATACGGATGAACAGTCAAAACCTGATGCAAGATTTTCTCAAACTGATTGGCAGTCCTGTTTTCGATACGGATACAGCTTTGTTCAGAGACGTTACCCATCCTGTTATCATTGAGAATAAAAACCATGGCGTGTGCGCCTTATGCGCAAAGGCTGCGCAATGCACGGCCGAGCTGGAAATCTATATTCCGTCGCTTGGGCGGTTTATTTATGAAAAAGGCTATGCGGGTGATTTGGACTTGCTGGTCTCCCTGCTTTCTCATGCCGCCGGTGTGCAAAAAGAATACCGCCGAATACTGGAACAGTCCGATAGCCGTGAATTCTACCGGCAGCTGGCCAAAAAGGCGATGGACTTAAATCCTCACGCCATTTCCGCTGAGGATGCCGATGGCCATCTCGTTTATCAGAACATCGCGGCCCAGAACGAAGTGTGGGATGGAGACAGGGCGTAGAACGCTGTCACTTTCCCGATTTTTCAAGGTTCTGTGGGTTTGGGGCAGGTCGTTTTTATCAGATCCCACCCGTATTCCGGTCTGTCCGCTCCGTTTGCGGACAACAACCAGGAAACAGCTTTTGATTACATTCTTGGTACGGACCCGGCCATAGCCAACTGCATCGACGTATCCATTCAGGTATCCGCCACCAATTCCACCACGCTGTTATTGGGTGAAAGCGGCACGGGCAAAGAGATCTTTGCCAGAGCCATTCACAAGGCCAGCCTTAGAAAAAACGAAGCGTTTATCGCGCTCAACTGCGCCGCAATTCCTGAAAACCTGCTGGAAAGCGAGCTGTTCGGCTACGCGGAAGGCGCTTTTACCGGGGCCAGGAAAGGCGGCAAGGTGGGGAAAATCGTCGCGGCGGACAAGGGCACGCTGTTCCTTGATGAGATCGGAGACCTCCCGCTCTCGCTGCAGGCCAAGCTGCTCCGTGTGCTTCAGGACAGAAAGGTTGAACCGGTGGGCAGCTTGAAATCCACCGTGGTGGATGTGCGTTTTATCTGTGCCACCAATCAGAATATTGAGGCTCTCGTCGCCGACAAGCGGTTTCGGGAAGACCTGTATTACCGCATCAACGTCATACCGATACATATACCGCCTTTGCGTACGCGTAAAAAAGATATCGCGGTTTTGCTGCATTACAATATCAAGAAATATTGCGTGTTAAATGACAAACCATTTAAAATGCCTGACCCGCTTCTGGTCGATAAGCTTGTGGAATATGAGTGGAAGGGGAATGTCCGCGAGCTGGAAAATGTGGTCGAATACGCGATCACCATATGCGGCGATGATTGTATCACGGCAGACCATCTCCCCTCTTATCTGAAAAAAACGCTGTCTGACGGCGCCGTGACGGCGCGGCTTCCGGCTTCGGCTGCTCAAAAGCTGCCCGCGCCACATCCGGGGACATCCCGATCGCTTCAGGGCGATGAGTCGCTGACCGGGCTGATCAGGCTTTACGGCGAAAGCACACAGGCCAAGAAGGAAATCGCACGGACGTTGGGCATCAGCTTGGCCACTTTGTACCGTCGGTTGAATAAGCTCAAGGAGGGCGGAGGGCGTCTATGAAAACGATCGATCATTCATGGATCATGCCGCTCACCTATGGCGGCACCTTTCTGGGGTCAGGCGGCGGCGGCGAGAGCCTTCTGCTTCAGCTGCATTTGGAATCGCTTCTAAGATCGGGCGAAACCGTCAGGCTTATGGATATCTCCGAAACAGATAAAGACGCCCTTTATTTATCCATATGCATGATGGGCTCCACCGAGCTATCCGATGAAAACCCGATGACAAGCGCTGAGTGCTCCAGTATTGTCAACCGGCTGTCCGCGCTGACCGGCCATACACACGCGGGTCTGTTCGCGCTGGAGGCGGTGGCGCTGAACATACTATACGCGGTGATCGGCGCTGTTATGCTGGATCTTCCGCTAATCGACGGCGACGCGATGGGAAGAGCCTTTCCGGAGCTGCAAATGACAACGTTCCACATCAACAACATCGCGTGCAACCCTTGTGTGTTTCAGGACAACCGGGGAACCTGCTACGAGCTTTTCCAGGACGATACGTTCCTTCTGGAGCTGGGTATCCGCAAGGTGTTGTTTGAAAACGGCGGCATCGGCTTTCTTGCCGGATATGAGAACACGGGGAGCGTCATCAAAAAGTGCCTGATCCCCGGCTCGATATCGTTTGCGGCCGACATCGGCAGAGAGATTATCAGCGCGAAAAACTATCAGAGCCTGCTCACAGGACTCATCAACGTCACTAAAAATTCCGTGTATGGAAAATGCATTGAGCTGTTTAAAGGCACCGTCAGCGACATCCAGCATGTGCAAAAACTCAATTGGAACAATGTCTCACTGACCGGCATCGGCAGCTACAAAGACCGTTGCTTTTCGGTGCTGGTCCATAACGAAAATCTGATCGCTTTTAAGGATAACGCCATTGCGGCCATGGTTCCGGACATTATCACGTTTATCGACCTTCAGAAGCTAAAACCCGTTCTCAACAACGAGGTGGCATCCGGCATGGAGGTCGCCGTCATCGGGCTTCCGGCGCCGCTCGCTCTTAAAACACCGCATGCGCTTGAGGTGGTCGGGCCTCAATGCTTTGGATACAAAACGCGGTACCGCTCGCTTGAACAAATGAACGCGGCCTACTATTTTGGCTAGAGGTTTTTTATGAAACTGAGCGCGAGTCTCGTTATCAAGCATCACGGCAGCCAGGTGACGGCAAACACCTGCATCGGCGGACAGAGTCTGCTCTGTTCCGGCGCAGCCGGGTCAGTCCCGGAGGCTGTCGGACGCGCCACGGACAGCCGTTATCAATACAGAAACGTATTGGTTGCCTGTGATTTTACGCGCTCTTTGTCGCCGGAACAGGCTCTTGACGTGATGTATGTGCAGATCCATCCGTTATTCTGCGCCCAAAGCGAATCGGCGCCGTCGCTGCGTCATGAAAACGGATTAACCAGCAAGGTCATAAGCTTCTCATTGATTTACGACTTTGAGAAAGGCATTGTCAACAGTGGTGATTTGTTCGGCTTGATTGAACGGACAAAACCCAGATGCGTTGCCATAAACACCCCGTATGCTATTTCCGAGTATCACGCAGAAAACCATCTTTATGACGAGCTGACCGCACGGTATCCGCACATTGATGTCTACCCTTCCCGGCATCTGATGAACAAGGATTTCATTACCCGCGGCAATACGTTGCTGCTCAATATGCTGATCAGCCCGAGGATCGAACGCTATGCCGCCGACTTAAAGAAGGCGCTTGCAGCGCACGGAATCAGCGCTCCGGTGTTCTTTTTACGCAACACCGGCATGGCGGGCGAGCATACGCTCGCGCATCTTGGCATGGACACTTACCATAGTGAGACGCTCGCGTTCCTGCATGACGTGCTCTCGCTGCACCCTCATGATTATATGTATATTGCAGACTGGCAATCGGAGTCCTTGTATTACGTGCACCAGGGCTGCCCGCAGATGATCAAAATGCCCATCGATTACAACAGCACCAAGATATACGGCCACATCCCGGTCTGTTATTCGCTGCAGGGCGTATGCTCATGTGGGCAGCTGCTTGAGCTGCTTGGCGCTCACAATCCGCTTCCCGGTACTGTCCCGCTCATTTCAGTGGGCGACAGCCCCTTTCACATCCATTCGCTGTTCGAATACCCAGCCGTCTGTATCCCGTTTGACAGCCTTGACTGCCAATGCGGCATCAGCAGGGTGGGCTATTTTCTGGAGATGGAAGCCTATGAATACGGCGCCCATACGGAAAAGACGGCGCGCATGATCACGCAAACGTTGAGCAGGCAGGCAGAAAAGGACTGCATACCACTGTCCGCCATGCGCATTGCGCTCGAACGACTGCCCATGAAATATCTGAACGACGATAAATATATTATACACGGCACACTGAAAGCCGGTTTGGGGGACGCGCATGAAGCAGACGACTAACATCCATATATCTCAAAAATTACGGATTACCCCCGGGCTGAGACGGTCGCTGGATATTTTATCCGCGCCATCCGGCGCTCTTGGAAAAATGCTTGAGGATTACTCAGCCAATCCGCTGATCGACATCATTCCGCCCGCACGCACTTACAGGGCCAATGGGTATGATAACCCGCTTGTCTATGCGCGAAACATGGAAACAACCTCGCTGGATATGCACCTGATTCAGCAGATCAATCTGTTAAAATACAAGGGAGCCGATAAAAAAGCGCTGTATCTGATCGTTTCGCTCCTGGACGCCAACGGATTCTTCAATACGCCTGTGGTTTCATTTGCCCGGCAGGCCGGGCTGTCCGTGGAGAAGGCTCAGGCGCTGCTGCACGTTTTTAAAACGCTTGATCCGCCCGGCATCGGCTCAAGGGACTACAAGGAATGCCTGATGCTTCAGCTCAAAGCCAAGGGGCTGCTGTCCAAAAACGCCGCCCTGATTATCAGAAAATACCTGACGGAGCTTGCCAGGGAAAACTTTGTCTACATTGAATCCGCCACGGGCGTCCGCCAGGCATATTCAAAAAAGCTGCTGGCACATATCAGAAAGCTGCGCCCCTACCCTGCCAAGTCGTTCAACCCGCCCCAGCCTGTTGTATACATTGAGCCCGACATCATTGTGGAAGCGCATGGGGATCGTTTAAATGCCAGCCTGAATCCTGATACGGTTTATAAAGTCAATGTACGTGAATCCGACTATCGCGCCATGAGCCGGGGCCTTTCGGCTGCAGACTTTCAATACCTGTCACACATGCTTCGTGATGCCCGGTGGCTCAAGCACGCGATGCAAAAAAGATATGATACACTGCTGATGATCGCAAATAAGATCTGCGAGCTGCAGCGAAATTATTTTCTGTTTGGAAGCCGCTTTATGACCCCACTAACCAAAAGCGGCCTTGCCGCGATGCTGGGCGTGCACCCGTCCACCGTCACGCGAGCCCTGAGCGAGAAGTATTTCAAAAGCGTGCAGGGCGTCCAACCCGCGTCATTTTTCTTCAGCGGCCGGGCGCAGTTCAGCAACAAATACAGTCCTGTGCAAATCAAGCAGTATATCAGACAGATGGTGGCGGAGGAAAATGATCTTTTTCCGGAGAGCGATGAAAAAATCACTGCCTGCCTGAACGCCGCAGGTATCGATATTTCCAGACGAACCGTTGCAAAATACAGGCTGGATATTGGTATATCGCCCGCGCATATTCGAAAGAAGCAGCGATAATACACGCCCCTGGCGCTGACGGCATCGCGGGTCTATAAACGAACAGGTAAAACCGGGGAGAAAAACGTCATGATGCTATTTCACAAAGTGACAGCCCAGATCGACGACATCTTTTCCAATGCACTGCTTGACGGGCGGACCTCTCTTTATGAGCATGAGGTTTACCGGATGCTCGCATGCATCGGGCTGTGCACACCGGCTCATGCCGTGGTGCGCACTGAAAACGAGGTGGATCAAAACCTTATCAACAAATTCAACGGCCGGATGGTCATCAAGGTCATCTCGCAGGATCTGATCCACAAGCAGAAATACGGCGGTGTCCGGATGGTCGACACGGACGACCCGCTCTATGTGCGGTA
Source organism: uncultured Christensenellaceae bacterium (assembly GCA_964576225.1). Lineage (GTDB taxonomy): Bacteria > Bacillota > Clostridia > Christensenellales > SZUA-584 > SZUA-584. The sequence goes on along the minus strand of CAZNVX010000034.1, from coordinate 1,694 downwards.
TGTGATGGCGGCCATGAGGGAAGAGATATTCGCCCACTTCAAAAAGGAAAGCAAGCCGCGTATTGACGGATTTCTGATCGCCGAATTTATCAATTTCAAGCAGGGGCTTGGATACGAGATATTGTTCGGCGCCCGGGAGGATTCCTCCTTCGGCCCGATACTCACTCTGAGCAAAGGCGGAGATGATGCTGAATTCTTCGCCAAATACTACGACCCGGCCAACTTGTATCTCGCCCCACTCTCGCGCGAAGAAGCCGCGGCCTCGATGCAGAATGTACGCATCCGCCATAAGTACGCCCAGGTTGGTCATGCCGATTATATCGACCGGATTGCCGACACACTACAGATAATATCCAACCTTGCCGCCGCATACTCATTCATTTCGGAAACAAAGCCGTCATACCATATCAAATCTTTGGACATTAACCCGGTCGTGTTCTCTGCGGACAGCCGTTTTATCGTTGTGGACGGTTACGCCGATTTTGCTGCGGCGCAGGGCGAGCAAAACACCGCCAAGGTCAATGCCGCCGGCCTGTCCGGCTTTTTCAAGCCCCGCGGCATTGCGGTGGTGGGCGTTTCCTCCCAGCCGGAGAAATACTCAATGGGGCGCAATATCGCCCGGCTGATGCTGGATATGGGCCGCAATGACGTCTATCTGGTCAACATCAAAGGCGGCACAGCCACAGTCTCCGGCAAAGAATACCCGCTCTACAAAAGCATTCAGGAGATACCCGCCGCAATCGCGCTGTATGTATACACGGCGCCCGCCCGCTCGTTGATGGATTTTGTCGCCCAGGTGGAGCCGGGCAGCTGCGTGATACTGATATCCGGTATCCCCGCCGAGACCAGTTATTCCGATTTTATAAGCCAGCTGAACGCGGTCAGAAAAGAAGGCGTCCGTATCGTGGGGCCGAACTGTATGGGCGTGTTCCACTCTCCCGACCGCGAAGGAGAGGGCGTGGATACGCTGTTTATCGACGCGGAAAGAATGCCTGTTAAATGGGGTCGGCACAGCAACACGGCGCTTTTCTCCCAGAGCGGCGCAATGGCCGTCACGTGTCTGGACAGCCTGCACAATTACGGTCTGTTCCGCGCCGTCATATCCTACGGCAACCGCTCTGACGTCGGGATTCCGGAGCTGATGGCGTATTTTAACGATCAGCCGGATGTGAATGTGATTGCGATGTATATAGAAGGTCTGGCCCGCGGAGAGGGCAGACAGTTTTTCGATCTTGCCAGGGCGTCAGACAAGCCCATCGTGGTGTTCAAGTCCGGCCGGACGGAAGCAGGCGCCAAAGCCGCCGCGTCACACACCGCGGCAATGAGCGGCAGCTACGAAGTGTTTAAGGCCGCGTGCAGACAGGCCGGCGTGCTGCTGGTGGAAGAAATCGACGAATTCTATGACGTTATCCGTGCCTTTTCATTGCTGTGGAAAAAGAATGTGCGCGGCAAACGTGTCGCCGGGGTGGTCAACGCCGGGTTTGAAAGCACCGCCGGAGCCGACAACCTCGGTTTTTTGGAGCCGGCCGTGTATACCGACGCCACCGTGGAAAAACTCTTTGCGTTAAATACGCACGGGCTGGTCAATGTACCCGCGCCGTTTCTTGATATGACCCCCATGACGGATGACGCTATGTTTGAGCAATTTCTGGTGGCGCTGATGGAAGACGAGAATGTGGACTGTGTCTTTACCG
>CAZNVX010000033.1:0-13159 GCA_964576225.1 uncultured Christensenellaceae bacterium | reverse complement strand
CATCCCAGATCAGGCTGAAAATCCTGGTAGAACTTATCATAACATTGCGCCGCATGATCAAAGTCCGCCATTGCCTCCGCAATATTGCCCCCTGCATAATTAACGGGGAAAGCCTGAAAAACTGGGACAATCGGCACCTGATCAGGCTCTTTGACCATCGAAGCGTCAAGCACTCGTTTGAGGCGGGCGTCGTAGATTTGCTGTGTGTTCTTCATAACGGTTTCTCCTTTGCTTATTTGATAATAAAAACAGATGCGATCAATCTGAGCCTAAAAGTAATTTGATTTAGTTGATTGTTTTGGCCTTTGGTTGTTCTCTGGAAGTTATATTTTATTATACAATACCTGACTATTAAAAACAATCACAGAAAAACCGGATCTTGGTTTTCACAGATGGTTTATCAAGCTTTAGAGAAAAATTTGATTGAAAGCATAGTTTTCATAATGCACACATGAAAAAGGGGGATTAGAAAATTATGTATAGAGTAAATATCGCGGAGAAGTGTATATAAGCGAACAGCATTCAGCTCTCAAGGAACAATATACTTGATAATAGGCACTTTTTGCAGGAGCTTTGCCAAGGCCAATGATACACCGTAAACCACAACAGCCCCAAGGGTTCTCCAGAGCGCGCTATAAACATCAACTTGGAGCCAACCGCTCAAATGTCGCATCACAATCATATGAATAAGATAGATGCCAAAACTTGCTGACGATACTTTATGAAACGATGGCTGCTAATACCTTGTTATTGGCAATCCAATCCCAATTTTGATGCTTGAACCATACAAAAACAGCGACCGCCAAACCAACGGAAGGCAGATTCAAATAACCCCAAAAAGTGGTAACAAGACTCTGCTCGTTTACGGAGAGAATTAATGTGCCAAAATATCTAATACATACACAAAGCAGTCCAAATACATAAATGACATATCTAATCGATCTTTTTATTCTAGTAATGGAGAGCAAATATCCCAATAGCAAGAAGATAATATAACCGCCGGTTACGGGCATGTAAAGAGATCCATTATAAGCAATATTCATCAGGGAGAAAGTCAAAGGCAGAACAGAATATGTTAATAAAGCACAACTGGTCATATACCATAGAATTTTACGAAATCGTTCATCTGTTAAACAAGATAAAACAGGAATGCTTAAGTATACGGCAAACAATGGGAAGAAAAACCAATAAACTGGTTCGATTTTATTATTTATGAACAGAGAAGCAATGTCTAGAACAGATAGTTGACTCATTTCATTATAATATTTTATCAGGAAGGCAACGATGCTCCAAAATATAAATGGGATCAAAATCTTCATCATTCTTTTCTTGAAGAAGGTCTTGGTTGTATACTTCAAACGATACTTCATCAGTGTTGCGCCTGAAAGCATAAAAAAAACCGGAACAGCCCAATAAGCAATTGTCTCGACAATTAGGCTTTGCCTCCAGGCATTGCTGTCCTGAAAACTATGGACGATGCCATTGGCATGCAACCAGACAACACAAAAACAAGCGCCTATATTCAGCAGATTGTAGTATAAAACTTGATGATTGACTGAGGCAACAGCATGCTCGCGTGTGTTGATTATATAAATCTCCTTATGTCTATTTGTATTTAGGAACTTAAAAGAATTACGGCGTCTTAGTGTGTTCGTAGCTTTGCCAGGCACCCATGAATATCTGAATGGATACGTCACAGAGCTCCTGCATCTCCAGAAAGGTCAGTATATCTTCGTATGTCCCGTCTTTAGGGAAACTGCCTTCCAAACGGATCATTTCATCCGCAAGAATGCCGCGCGGTGTTTTTTTGCCTTTGTACTGCAACATCCAATCAAAAAAAGACATGATCACACTCCAAGAATACAAATATTGTAGATATTATACCATATAGTGATAAAAGAGAATAGAACATAAAAAAAATATCCATAATCGAGTTCTTTTGAACAAATGTACTTTTTATTATAATATATTGAAATTTTGAAGCCAAGTGTGCTATAATATGAACAATGTCATCACAAATGTCATAACAACAAATTAAATATATGGAGGTTATCAGATGAAATACAGGAAAATGGGTAACAGCGGCATCGATATTTCGGTGATCGGGCAGGGCACATGGGAAATGGGCAACGACTTTTTTGGCGAGGTTGATGAAAAGCTCTCCATTGATGCGATTCGCGCTTCCGTAGACGCCGGTGTCAATATGATTGATACGGCCGCAGCGTACGGGGCCGACGGTGCATCTGAAAGAGTTGTCGCAAAAGCCATAAAGGGTATTCGCGACAAAGTTGTGCTGGCCACAAAGCTTGGCGTGCTGCGCGTGGAAGGCGCTTATGTTCGCTGCCTTGATCCGGTGGTCATGCGTAAAGAACTTGAGGATTCGCTCAGACGCCTGCAGACAGATTGTATTGACCTCTATTTTGTTCATTGGCCGGATTTAAACAACAGCATTGACGCCGCTTTGGAGCTGATGGTCAAGTTCAAGGAGGAAGGAAAAATCCGTGCGATCGGCGTTTCAAATTTTGATACCACACTGATTCAAAAGGCAATCGATATTGCCGACATTTCTGCGGTTCAGCCGCCGATGAGCTTGCTTAACCGCAGTTCCATAGAAAATGGCATTCTGCCTTTCTGCAAGAAAAATGACGTGGGCGTTATTACATACGGCTCGCTGGGTGGCGGTATACTGACCGGGAAGATGGAGAAACCCGTTACAGGCGGAAAAGAGCTAAGGTCTGCATTTTACGCATATTACGAGGAACCGATGTGGTCCAAGTGCCAGAAGCTTCTTGAGGTGCTGCGCGGCATAGCCAACGACCGCGGCACCACTGTGGCGCAGGTTTCTATCAACTGGGTGCTGGCTCAGCCGGGTGTTACCTGCTCGCTGATGGGTGCCACCACACCCGAGATGGCCTATGAAAACGCCAGCGCGGCAGAATGGGAGCTCACTGCAGATGAACTGAGCTTCATTGAGAAGAAGTACGCAGAGATCATCGGATAAATCATAGAAGGCAAGCCCAACACAGCGATAATTAATGATACAGAGTGCAGAACAAAAGCAAGAGCCAACGTTAACAGCTCTTGCTTTTTGCTCATCTTAACACCTATTAACTGTGCATACAGCAAACCAAAATTCAAGGGACAGACACATTATCGCCTTCCTGCTGCGGCTCCGTTGATACGGTCTCTTCTTCATCGTACGCTTCGAAAACTTTGAGTTCGGGCGGTTCCGGTTGTTCTGCGGGCATGTGGCCAGGAACGGTGATGCCGTACCTGAGGAGCGACGCATCGGCATCTCGGAAAAATCTCCTAAAAAGGCCGAAATATCCTTTTGTTTTGGAATTGATAAAGTCAGCGGATATGGCAGCGTCGGCAAGAATGCGTTTGAAAGGGTATGGGCCGTTCACTTTTAATGGCGTGAGCAGACCGATGCTGATGGCATCCACCGGGCAATGCATCGCGCAGCGCAGACACATGGTGCAGTGGCGGCCAAAGCGAAACCGGGAACCGTCAAATGAAATATTGCCTGCGGGGCAGTTTCTCGCGCACATCTGGCAGCTTGAGCACTTGCTCATGTTCACCCTGTACAGCATGCCGTTAAACCATGCGCCAAACCACTGGATCCGAAATATCACAGAGGCCAGCCGGTGACGCAGTGTGTAGCGGAAAACGTCCCTCTCGCCGCCTAACAGGCGCAGTGCCAGCTGTTTGCACATCGCGTCGCTGTAGAGTGTCATCTGCTTGACAAGCCTGTCATCATATCGATACAGGATGTTGTACGGCATCAGCAGGTGGGTATCCAGCAATACATCATAGCCTTTTTTGAGCAGCAGCCTGTAGAGCTTGTAAGACGAAGCGTCATTGATTCTGAACGGCTCTCCGGAGGTTTTAAATATAAATGCACGGTTGCGCTGCGCGTCAGGAAGGCTGCGGACAAATTTCAAGAATAACTGCGGGGCGTTGAAAGCATGCACGGGATAGCCAAAGCCCACAATAGCGCCCTCCTGTGGAAGAGGTATGCGCTCAAGCGGTTGGCGGATCTCGACAACCGTTGCAGGGACATGCCCGTCATCAAGATGGATACGGATCATGTCGGCGGTTTTGAGCGTATGATAAGTGCCGGAGAATACATAAATGATGGCTTTGGGCATGTAAACCTCGCTTTTTTGTTGGCAGCCAGAGTCCGTTGAAACCTGTATATTGCAAAATCGTATCAAAGGGGTTAATGAGCCGATACATTCGTCATCTTATTATACGACCTGGAAGGAACAAATTGAATAGAAAATCTAAATTTATTGACAGAAAGCATATTCGTCGTATCAGAGAATTCTCAGCGGGTACGCTAAATAACAAGAAATATAGAAAAGGGAGACAGAAAAATGCCTAAAGACAGTCAGCCTGACGGGAAAAATGCACGGATCAGAAAAAGCAATGGCAAGACGCCTATAACGGCAGATGCACAGAATAACAGCCGTACCACCAAAAAACAATCCGCAAAACGGGACCGGGGTTAGCTTCCGGCATGCTTCGACATTAATGATGATTATCTGAATGCGAGGGATGAACCGTGTTCATCCCTCCTTTATAGATGCTGAAGCCAAAATTATCCGCAGTCGCCATATAAATAGTTGTGATATGTTCGTCCGGCTGTTATGATGTAACTGTCGCTTTTTGGCACGAGAACGAATCAACGTCACGCTTTATATAGACAGAGAGAATGCTTCCGCTGAGCGTCTGATTGGTTAGTCACGGTCCGAAACGACGGGAACAATTTCAGAAAGGGCACTGAGAACGGATGCAAATGACTGTATTCGTGAGTCATGACACCAATGGATAATAATCTCGATCGTATTATTGTGTTGATCCCGGCCTATAAACCTGGGGAAGCCCTGACGGGCTTGTCAAAGGAACTTAAGGAACGAGGATTTGGCGAGATCGTCATTGTGGACGACGGAAGCGGTGAAGAGTTTGCCGCGCGCTTTGATGAACTGAAACAGATGGGCTGCCGCGTGCTGGCGCACGATATTAACCGGGGGAAAGGGCGCGCGCTCAAAACAGGTATTGCGGATATCGTTTCTCAGTTTGATGACATTGTCGGCGTGGTCACGGCGGATGCCGACGGGCAGCATTTGGTGCGGGATATCGTCTGCGTGGCGCAGATGCTCAACGAATGGCAGGATACCATAGTATTGGGAAGCCGCGCGTTCTGCGGTGAAGTGCCTCTCAAAAGCCGCATGGGCAACGCGATTACCCGCGGCGTATTCAATTTCCTTAGCGGGCAGCGTATACGTGACACGCAGACGGGGCTGCGCGGGCTGCCGGGCAATTCGCTTGATAAGCTAGTCTCACTGCCGGGCGAGCGGTATGAATATGAAATGAACATGCTGCTCGAAGCTTCGCGACTGAACTTAAAACTCAAAGAGATAGATATCGAAACCGTCTATATCAATAACAACAGCGGATCACATTTTAACCCCCTTAAGGACTCGTGGCGCATATACAAACGTATTATTATGTTTGGAGCATCGTCGCTGCTCGCTTTCGGCGTCGATTTTCTGGTGTTTACGCTCATCACATTGTGGGTCACAGGAACGGAAAGGCTGTGGATTCCTGTTGTGAGTGCGCGTGTAATCAGTTCGATCGTCAATTTTTCTGTTAACCGGCATGTCATCTTTTCAAAGAAGGATAAACAAAACTTGAGGCGTCACCTGATCGGTTACTACACGCTGGCTGCGGTGATACTGATACTCAACTATGCGATCATAAGTGCATTGAGCGCGGTTGGATTGAATCTGTATGTGGCCAAAGCGCTGACAGAAATTCTCTTGTTCCTGCTGAGCTTTTTTGTTCAAAGGCGTGTGGTGTTCAAATGAGTGAATGAGCAACTTGGAGCCGGCTTCAGTCGGCTTTTTTAATACGGCAAGGATATGACAATAGATGGAACTTATATAAGCTTCGATGCGTCTTAATTAAGATTTATAGTCATAAACCATGCATGGAGGTATGTTTGGTTCGGCATTTTTTATTCATGATGGTATAAAAGACTACCATTTTTGGCTATAGATTAATACACGGAGGTTGACGGATCATGGCAAAAAAAACCCGAAAGCGCGGAATGGTGGTTCTGGGCGTGTTACTGGTGGCGCTGGTGGCCGCCCTCGCTGTTTCAGGGCTTTACTTTCTTCAGCAGAACACGTTTTCCAAACAGGAATGGGACGATTTGTCTTCAAGCGGAACCTATCATGAAGGCATAACCATCGACGGCATCAGTGTGGGCGGCATGACAAAGACACAGGCAAGAGCGGTTGTCGCGGAGAAAATGAGCAGCCGACTGGAAGCGGTGCGTGTTATGCTTGAATACAACGGCCAGACATATGAGCTCACAAAAGACGACTTTGATATTGCCAACAATATAGAAGATGTGCTTGAGGAAGCGCTGCGTGTGGCCCGAGAAGGCAGCCGCGTCGACGTTCAAAAGCAGATCGACGATATTGCAGAGAACGGCATGGCGTTTGTTACGGACTATACGGTGAATTCCAAGCCGGCTAAGGTGCGCCTGGCGCAGATCGCAAACGAGTTATACATCTCTCCGCAGGATGCGACCATACAGATCAATAAGGATGACAGGGACAACCGCTTTATATATACGGATGAAATCAACGGCACCGAGGTTGAACGGGACGCGCTTTACTCGGCGGTGGAGGAGCAAATCAGGCTTCGGTAGTATGGCACAGTTCGCATCCCTGTTAAAGAAGTCGCGGCGAAAGTGACCAGAGCGTCGCTTCAGGAAGCAACGTCGCTGTGTGTGAAAACCTCCACGTCGTTTGCAAAAAGCCCATACAACCGGGATACGCGAGTGGCGAACATTAAGAAAGCTGTGGGGATCATAAACGGTTATGTGCTGGCGCCGGGCGAAGAGTTTTCCACAAATACCGTGCTGGGCCCCCGCACCTATGCGCTCGGATGGGAGCCGGCGCCGGCCATCGTTCGTGGCGGCAGTGAGGACCAGGCAGGTGGTGGCGTGTGTCAGGTGTCCACAACGATGTACAACGCGGTGCTTAAGGCCGATCTTGAGATTGTTCATAGGCGGGGGCATTCCTTGCAGCTCGGTTACGTGGACGGCGGCCTGGACGCGACGATCAACACGGATACGATCGACTTTATATACAAGAACAACACAGCCCACAACGTGTACATATTTTGCTGGGTAGATGGCTCTGACAAAAAGGTCCGTTTTGAAATCTACCGCATGCCGTTCTCCGGCGATTATGATGAAATAAAGCTTTCGTCTGAAAAGGTGGAAACGCTCCGTCCCGACGGAGAAATGCTCATCACGGTGGACATGTCAAAGCCGCCGGGATACAAGGAGCAAGTGGTGGGGCGCCGGGATGGCTCTGTGTATAAGACATATAAGCATTTTTACAAAAACGGTAAAGAAGTGGGGGTGCCCGAACTGATTGCCAAAACGGTATACAAAGCCTATGCGGGTGAAATGATCATGGGTCCGGAACCTGTATCGACCCCGACGCCTGCACCGACCCCAATGCCTGCGCCGACTGAGCCGACTCCTGCGCCGACTGAGCCGACTCCTGCGCCGACTGACGAGGGCGGGGGTCAGGAGCAGAGTTCGGCAGGTCAATGAAAGAAAGAGGATAAATTGACAAACAGGCACCGTGCGTTTTATGATGATAACAATCCAAAGCATGGGAGGTTCATCATGAAAAGCTACAGAAAAGTGTTAACGCTCAATATATCCAACCGTCGGCAGTTCGTCAACATCACGCCGCAGGTGGAAAAAGCGCTGGGGGAGAGCGGCGTTATAGAAGGGCTGTGCCTGATAAACGCGATGCATATCACCGCCAGCGTTTTTATTAATGATGACGAGGGCGGCCTTCATGCCGACTTTGAACGCTGGCTTGAGAAGCTGGCACCCGAAAAGCCATACGACCAGTACGCACACAACGGCTTTGAAGACAATGCCGATGCGCATTTGAAACGCACCGTGATGGGGCGTGAGGTTGTGGTGGCCGTGACAGAAGGACGTCTGGACTTTGGCCCCTGGGAGCAGATTTTCTACGGCGAGTTTGACGGAAAAAGGCCAAAAAAACTTCTTATCAAGATCATCGGTGAATAAAACAGGATTTTATCCAAATATAATTGAAAAATTATCCGCTCTGGGATATAATTTTGCCTAATGTTTTTAAGTTAAACGGAGGAGAAATGAGAAAATGGGTGTATTAAAAGGGGCATGCATGTTCGGCCAGTCCGGCGGGCCGACATCGGTGATTAATGCAAGCGCTGCCGGCGTGTTTGTGCAGGCGCTCAAGGAAGACTGTATCACAAAGGTATACGGCGCGGCGCACGGGATTCGCGGCGTGCTTGAAGAAAATTTTTACGACATGGGGCAGGAAGACCCAAAAGAGCTGGAGCTGCTCAAGACCACGCCATCTTCGTCCCTTGGCTCCGTTCGCTACAAACTGGCCGATGCAGACAAGGACGATACGGATTACAAAAGGCTGCTCGAGGTTTTCAAAAAGTATGACATCCGCTATTTCTTCTACAACGGCGGCAACGATTCGATGGACACCTGTAACAAGGTCAGCAAGTTTATGCAGAAATCCGGTTACGAGATGCGCATCATCGGCGTGCCCAAGACGATCGACAACGATCTGTGGGCGACCGACCATTGCCCGGGCTATGCCAGCGCCGCAAAATACATCGCCACATCCACAATGGAGGTGTATCACGACGCGCATGTCTACGACACCGGCATGATCACGATACTCGAGGTAATGGGGCGCAACGCCGGGTGGCTCACCGCTGCCACCGCTCTCGCATCGCTCAAAGGAGCCGGGCCGGATCTGATCTATCTGCCCGAAAAAGTGTTTGACATGGACGACTTCCTTGCGCGTGTCAAAGAGCTGTATGCCAAGAATAAAAATGTAATTGTCGCCGCGTCGGAAGGCATTAAGGACAAGGACGGCCGATATATTTCAGAGTACGGCAGTGATTTGAGCAAATCCAAGGACTCGTTTGGACACGCGCAGCTCGGCGGTCTGGCCTATACGCTGGCCAATTTCGTGAAGAAGGAAACGGGCGCGAAGGTGCGTGGGATCGAGTTCAGCCTGCTGCAGCGCTGCGCGGCGCATCTGGCATCCAAAACCGACGTCGATGAGGCGTATCTCGCCGGGCAGACGGCTGTAAAAGCCGCCGTGGAAGGCCACACCGATCTGATGGTCGCATTTGAGCGTGCGCCGGGCAAAGACTATAAGTGCAATATCAAGCTGATTGGGTTGCACGAAGTGGCCAACAAGGAGAAGAAGATACCGGACGAATGGATCACGCCGGACGGTGTGGGCGTGACGCAGGACTTCATCGACTACGCGCTGCCGCTGATTCAGGGCGCGACGGAGCTGCCGTTTGAAAATGGCCTGCCTCGGTTTGCGAAGCTTAGAAAGGTGCCTGCGAAAGCTTAGTTCGCGGTTTTATACCGTGGCATCATATGCAAAAAAGGAGCCGTTGTTTATGCAGGCTCCTTTTTGTATACAGGATACAGCTTTGCATCATTGAAACAATGCATTTAGACTTTATTTTTTGCGTGTGATAAGCTATAATCAAACAATATGAAGCACGGAAGCAAGGTGATAAACGGATCCGACTGCGTGCTAATCCAATCGGAGAGGAACACAAAATGATCTGGAACAGAGCAATCGAGTGCGCATCGCGGGATCAGCTGCAGGCCCTGCAGCTTGAGCGTCTTAAAAGCACGGTAGAACGGTGTTACAACAACGTGCCGCATTACAGAGACAAGCTGAATGCGGCGGGCGTCACGCCTGAGGATATTAAATCCTTGGACGACATTCGCCGGATTCCCTTTACCGAGAAGGAGCATCTTCGGGATAATTTTCCCTATAAGCTTTTCGCTTCGCCGATGAAGGATGTGGTTCGGATTCATGCATCGTCCGGCACCACCGGTAAGCCGACTGTTGTGGGCTATACGCGCGCCGATGTGGACATGTGGGCAGAATGCGTGGCACGGCTCTGCTGTGCGGCAGGAGCCACTCAGGACGATGTTGCGCAGGTCACGTTTGGGTACACGCTGTTTACCGGCGCGTTCGGGCTGCACTATGGGCTCGAGAAAATCGGCGCAGCCATAATACCGATATCCGGCGGAAACACTGAACGCCAGCTGTCCATCATGCAGGATTTTGGGTCAACGATTCTGGTCGGTACGCCTTCATACGCATTGTATATGGCAGAAACGGCAAAAAAACTGGGTATCGATACCGAAAAACTGCCGCTGCGGCTGGGGCTGTTCGGTGGGGAGGGGCATACCGAAGAAATGCGCCGTGAGATTGAAAAAGCCTGGGGCATACTCGCCACGGAGAATTACGGCCTTTCCGAAATTATTGGGCCGGGTGTTTCGGGCGAGTGCGTTTATAAATGCGGCATGCACATCAATGAGGATCATTTCTATTGCGAGATTGTGGACCGGGATACGCTGGAACCGGTGCCGTTTGGGCAGCCGGGCGAAATGGTCATCACATCGCTGTCCAAAGAGGCGCTGCCGATACTGCGTTACCGCACCAAGGACATCACCTGGCTGATGCCCGAGAAATGCGCATGCGGGCGCACCTCGATGCGCATGGCCAAGGTTCAGGGCCGTACGGACGATATGCTGATCATTCGCGGCGTGAACGTATTTCCGTCTCAGATTGAAAGCGTGCTGCTGACCATTGATGACATCGGCCCGCATTATGAGATCATTGTCCGTAAGGAAGGATATATGGATAAAATCGAGGTGCTCGTTGAGGTGATCGACGCGGCGCTGCTCGATAAGTTCAGCGCATTGGAGGCGCTTGAGAGAAAGATACAGCATGCGCTGTTCACGGTGCTAAACATTGCCGCAGACGTGCGCCTGGCGGAGCCGCAGTCTCTGAAGCGCTTTGAGGGCAAGGCCAAACGGGTTACAGACCTGCGCGGACAGTCATAATTTAGATACATCAAAGGGGTTTAATATGAAGAAACTGATGCTGGGGAACGAAGCGTTTGCACGTGGCGCATACGAGGCGGGCGTCACAGTCGCCGCCGCGTATCCGGGCACGCCAAGCACCGAAATCACCGAGAATATTGCCAAATACAATGAGATCTATGCGGAATGGGCGCCCAATGAAAAGGTGGCTATGGAGGTCGCAATCGGCGCGTCCATCGGAGGAGCCCGTGCGATTTGCTGCATGAAGCATGTGGGTTTAAACGTCGCAGCCGATCCGCTGTTTACCGTGTCGTACACAGGTGTGAACGGCGGACTTGTCATCATCGTTGCGGACGACCCGGGCATGCATTCCAGCCAGAACGAACAGGATTCGCGCTACTACGCGCGCAGCGCGCATGTGGCGATGCTTGAGCCGGCGGACAGCATGGAAGCCAAGGAATTCGTCAAGGCCGCGTTCGCACTCTCAGAGCAGTTTGACACACCAGTTCTGGTGCGCTCCAATACGCGGGTATCGCATTCGCAGGGGATCGTGGAACTGTCTGACCGCCAAGATTATCAACTCAGGCCATACAAAAAGGACATAGCGAAATATGTGATGATGCCCGGCATGGCGAGGAAACGCCATGTGATTGTGGAGCAGCGCATGAAAGACCTGGCCGCGTTTGCGGAAGCGTCAGATATCAACCGCACTGAATACCGTGATCTAACCATCGGCGTGATTACCAGCGGAGTGGCGTATAATTATGTGCGTGAAGCGCTGCCGGAAGCGAGTGTATTAAAGCTTGGGATGGTGCATCCGCTGCCCGAAAAGATGATACGCGCGTTTGCTGCCAAAGTCGATAAGCTTTACGTGGTGGAAGAACTCGAGCCGTTTTTTGAGGATCAGATCAAAGCGATGGGCATTGCGGCAACGGGCAAGGAGATATTCACCCTGCAGGGCGAATACGGCGTCAACTTGATCGCCGAACGCATTGGCGGCGCGAAAACCGATGTGACAGACCCCGGTGCGCTGCCGCAAAGACCGCCGGTCATGTGCCCCGGCTGCCCGCACCGGGCGGTATTCTATACGCTCAAAAAGCTGGGCATCACAGCAATGGGCGACATCGGCTGTTACACGCTGGGCGCGCTGCCGCCGCTGCAGGGCATCGACACTTGCGTCTGTATGGGCGCCAGCATCGGCATGGCAATGGGGATGGAAAAAGCCAGGGGGAGAGATTTTACAAAAAAACTGGTTGCGGTGATTGGCGACTCAACGTTCTTCCATTCCGGCATTACCGGACTTGTCGATATGGTTTACAACGGTTCCTGCGGCACCGTGCTGATACTGGACAATTCCACAACGGGCATGACGGGCCATCAGGATCATCCGTCCACCGGCAAAACTGTCTGTGGTGATCACGCGCCTGCTGTCAATATTCCCGCTCTGGTTAAAAGCATGGGCGTGGAGCATGTGCGTGTGGTTGACCCGTTTGACTTAAAAGCGCTGGAGCAGGCGCTGAAAGAGGAAACGGCGCGCGATGCCCTCAGTGTGATCATCACCGAGCGCCCGTGTGTGCTGCTTGACAAGAAATACATACTGCCGCCGTATGTGATCAGCGACAAATGTAAAAAATGCGGTGTCTGTTTGAGGCTGGGCTGTCCGGCCATTTCAAGGAAGAATGGTGTGATGGAGATAGACGCGACGGTATGCACCGGCTGCGGGCTATGCCCCGGCGTGTGCGCATTCGGAGCGATAGAGAAGGCTGGTGACGCAAAATGATAACGGATATATTAATTGTGGGCGTGGGCGGACAGGGAACGCTGCTGGCCAGCCGCGTGCTGGGCAGCCTGGCTCAGGCTCAAGGCTACGATGTGAAGCTATCTGAGGTGCACGGCATGGCGCAGCGCGGCGGCAGCGTGGTGACGCACGTTCGCTTTGGTGACAAAATTTTTGCGCCCGTGATCGATGAGAGCGGGGCGGACATTATTCTGGCGTTTGAGAAGCTGGAAGCATTGAGGTGGGTGGGCCGTTTGAAAAAAAACGGCCGTATGTTTATCGGCACGCAGGAGATCGCGCCCATGCCAGTGATTACAGGCGCGGAGGATTATCCTGCCGATATTGAAGAGAAGATAAGGGTACACGTGCCGGACGCGGTGTTTGTGGACGCTCTGCGCCTTGCCAAAGAG
>CAZNVX010000032.1:0-13305 GCA_964576225.1 uncultured Christensenellaceae bacterium | reverse complement strand
AACGCGCATCCGCCGCGTGATGCATCGCGATTCCCTTTCGAGAGAGGAAATTGTACGGCGAATCAGCAATCAGATGAGAGATGATGAGATGATGCGATGCGCGCATGAAGTGATTGATAACAACGGGACACTTGATGAACTGCATCAGGTTGTCGGCAAACTGTTGGAAAAACCTGAATACTCGAGGTAACGATATGGGCAGGAACGGACGGCGTAATGGTGATTTGCCGGTTAAAAAAAGAAAAACATGGACTATAGTATGCATTCTATTGGTTTGGGTGGCAGCGATACTGCTTCGCGTGGGTATCGACAGATATTTTCCGCTTGAGCATCAGGAACTGATAAAAAAGTTCAGCAACGAGTTTTCTCTTGACACACACGGACTTGATGAGTATTATGTCGCCGCCGTCATATGCACAGAGAGCCGTTTTAAAGAAGACGCTGTTTCCGCCAAAGGAGCGGTCGGCCTTATGCAGATACTTCCGACAACAGGCGCCTGGGCCGCGGATAAAATCGGCATCAAGGATTATTCCGAAGACCGTCTGTTTGAACCGGAGATCAATATACGCATAGGCTGCTGGTATCTGGCCTATTTAAGCGACATGTTTGACGGCGATTTAAATAAAACGTTTGCCGCTTATAACGCAGGCCCCGGCAACGTAAAAGAATGGATTGAAGACGGGGAATTGGTTAATATAAAGCATGCCGAAACCGAGAACTATCTGGTCCGTGTTGAAAAATACTACCATATTTACAAGGGCTTATACAATGATTTTTAAGCGTATGCTCGTTGGCTTTTTGACGATATTGCTGTCGGCCGCCGCCTTAGGTTGCAGCCCGCCGGAAGAGGAAATCGCTGTAACAGCGCAGATTGAAATCCCTCAATACACGCTGCCGCCCATCATCAAGGAACCCGTTCCCTCTGCTGGCGGAGAATTCTCTTTTCCTATCCCCGTCAACCCTGCCACTTATAATCCGCTGAAAGTAAAGAATGTCGAACTCTTTAATTTTTTTTCATTGATTTATGAAAGACCCATCCGAATCGGGGTTGACGGCAAAGCTCAGCCGGAGCTGGTGGAAACATGGTCTGTGGATGAAACAGGGACGGTTTGGACGTTTGTCCTCAGAAAGGGCGTCAAATGGCAGAAAGACTATGGCGAACTGACAACGAGTGATTTGCTTTATACGATCGGCCTGATCAGAACGTATACGCCGGAGGATTCAACATTCGCAAGGTATAACAGCCAAATCGTCACCTGCACAGCAGTGGATGCATACACGCTGTCGGTGACGTTCGCGCAGCCCGGGATAGCTCCTCTTTATTTTATGACGTTCCCTGTTGTGTGCCAGGCCTATTTTGAAGCCAGCGACATAGATTCAGCACTGCCTGTCGGGACAGGGCCTTACGTTGTAACGGAGAACAACATGCCGGAAGGCATGACGCTTGAAGCCAATCCTTTTTGGTGGAAACAGCAGCCATATATACCCAAGCTGACGGCAATCGCTTATCCTGATCACATGACGGAGATGAACGCTTTCGAGCAGAAGCTTTTGGATGTGGTCACCACACCGGCGCTGACGGTGGATACATATAAAAAGTATGATGAAGTCGTGTACGTGGATTACCTAACGCAGTTCTACGACTGCCTCGTACCCAATACGTCAGGCGTTTTCAGCGATCCGAATCTTCGCCAGGCTGTTGCCTATGCGCTTGACAAGCGAGACATCATTTCAAAAGCCCTGCTGGGGCATGCAGTAGCGGTCGATTATCCGATACCGCCGGATTCCTATCTCTCGGGCGGCTCTTCCAATATTTATGAATACAATCAGCAAAAAGCGATGGAGCTGCTGGAGCTTTCCGGCTGGAAAGAGCGTGATAACGACGGTATTGTTGAAAAGATAGAAGGTACGGAGATCATCGACCTGACATTTGAATTGCTGGTCTCCACCAATGCCGAGGATCCGTATCGTCATGATGTGGCTGAGAACATCGCTTCCCAGCTGAAAAGCTGCGGTATGGACGTTGTCATACGTGAGGTTGATGCCGCGACTCATCTGGAGAGCCTTGGGACGGGAAGCTTTGATTTGGCGCTGTGTACATTTTATCTGAACGTCAATCCGGATGTATCAAATCTCATCTCAACCGACGGTATTCGCAATTATGGGGGCTTTACCGACTCCGAGCTGGATGCTCTGCTGGAAACCTGTAAATCGGCAACGGACGAGCAGACCATGAGAGACGCTTACCTTGCGATGGAGGATCGTTTCTTAACCGTTATGCCTCATATCGGCCTTTACTTCCGTACAAATGCACTTTTATATAATGTGTCTTTAAATGTTTCGGACGGCTTGCGTGACCGGAATCTGTTTTCCACAATACCGTCATGGTACATATACATGAAGGAGGCTGGGGAATAGATGTGGCCCGTCATCACCAGCACGCAAAACGAATTCATTAAGATGGCGCGCAGCCTCAGAGATAAAAAAGGACGCGCAGCGCACGGCTGTTTTCTTGTTGAAGGGGACAAGTGTGTTGACGAGCTTCTCGTCCATATGCCGCAAGCCTTGCGGGCTCTCATCGTTACGACAGGCTGCAATGAAGCTTTCCCTGAGCGGGCCAGGTTGCTGGGCCGCACTGTTTACACCGTGGATGCGCATGTGATGAAATCAGTGTGCGACTGCAAAACCCCTCAGACCGTCGCTGCAGTCGCTGGTTTGCCTGAGCCAATGGGTATGAAAGGCGGGATGATCGTCGCGCTCGACGACGTACAGGACCCTGCCAATATTGGCGCGATAATCCGCACGGCTGATGCTGCAGATTGCGGCGGGGTGCTGCTTTCTACCGGCAGCGCTGACCCATATTCACCAAAGGCAGTGCGCGCTTCCATGGGGAGCCTTTTCCATCTCCCCATCATTCGCGCCGAGCTGTGTGGTGGCATTGATGAGCTGCTCAAAAAGGGATATGTGATTGCTGCCGCCCATCTTCATGGCTGTGTGGATTTTTCGCTGGATCATGATCAAACCTGTTTGGTCATTGGAAACGAATCACGCGGCATATCCGAAAAAGTGTTGTCGCTGTGCAGCGCGCGCATCCGCATTCCGATTTACGGCAAGGCGGAGAGCCTTAACGCTGCCGTTGCAGCCGGCATACTGATATATAAAATACGCTCTTGATTAACATTTGATGGTTGTGCTATAATTTCTCCGATAATGTGAAGAAGCTGGAACAGTATTTGTTTGGATTCTGCAAGCCAGAGAGAAGAATGCCTTGGCTGGAAGCGTTCGCTTGGCTGAACAAAGAAATTTCGCCGGCTGAGCAGCCCTTTATTACAGGGACGGAACGCTCCGTTATAGCGCAACAGGCTTTTAGATCATAAAGCGAATTTGGGTGGTACCGCGGCTTTCGCCCCAAGGCGAAGGTTTTTTTATTTGGGCTAAGAAAGATCGGGGCTTGATATATTAGATTTGGTGTTTTGAAAGGAGTCAGGAATGGAGATTTTTTCTGAGCTTAACAAGCTGGAAAAAGATTTTTTGAAAGAACTGCAAGGCTGTGATGAGCTTGTCGCCCTGGATGCGATAAGAGTGCGTTTGCTCGGCAAAAAGGGTGAGCTGACGGCTGCCTTGAGAAGCATGAAGGATATTCCGGAGCAAGAAAGGCCTGCGTTTGGCAAAAGAATCAACGAGCTCCGCGATTTAATCACAAATAAGCTGGATGCAAGAATCAATGAGGTTAAAAAGGCGCAAAGAGACATTCGTCTGTTCAGCGAGAAGATAGACGTCACCCTGCCCGGCCACAAACAGCAAACGGGTGCCTTGCATCCGCTGACCCGCATTTATTATGAAATCCGGGACATATTTGTCAGCATGGGTTTTGACGTGATGGATGGTCCTGAGATTGAGTATGACAAATACAATTTTGAAATGCTCAATATGCCAAAGGATCACCCTGCCAGAGATACCCAGGATACGTTTTATGTATCTGAGGATATCGTGCTTCGAACGCACACGTCGCCGGTGCAGATACGCACGATGCTGTCTTCCAAACCCCCAATACGTATGATTTGCCCGGGACGTGTTTACCGCAGCGACGATGTGGACGCCACGCATTCTCCGGTGTTCAATCAAGTGGAAGGATTGGTGGTGGATAAACACATCAGCTTGTCGCATCTGAAAGGAACGCTAGATGTTTTTTTGAAAGAGTTTTACGGTGAAGGCACTGTGACCAAGTTCCGCCCCGGCCACTTTCCATTCACAGAACCAAGCGCGGAAGTTGATGCAACGTGTGCAAAATGCAGCGGAAAAGGCTGCAGCGTTTGCAAAGGTACCGGTATGATTGAAGTGCTTGGCTGCGGGATGGTTCATCCCGAGGTGCTTCGAGGCTGTGGGATTGATCCTGACGAATATTCAGGCTTTGCGTTTGGAATGGGGTTAGACAGGCTGGCGACGATTAAATACGGCATTACGGATATTCGGTTGCTTTTCGAGAATGACATACGCTTTTTGGCCCAGTTCAAATAGGAGGAACGGCAAATGATAGCACCATATAAATGGCTTTGTGATTACGTGGATATGGATATTGAACCGGGAGATTTGATGCAGCGGCTGATCATGACGGGAAGCTCCGTGGATGGATATAGAAAACTTGGCGCTTCATTGGAAAACGTGACAGTCGGGCGCATCATGTCGATCAGGAAGCATCCCGAGGCAGACAAGCTGTCGATCTGCCAGGTTGACGTCGGAGACGAAGAGCTTCAGATCGTATGCGGCGCTGATAATATATTTGAAGGCGCTGTCGTGCCTGTAGCCTTGATTGGCGCTGAATTACCCGGTGGTTTTAGAATAAGCAAAAGCAAACTGCGCGGCGTATACTCATTTGGCATGCTGTGTTCAGGTCAGGAACTGGGGCTTGGCGCATCGGACTACCCGGGCGCAGACATTGACGGCATCATGATATTGACGCAGGACAATGTTTCAGGCACGCCGCTTCGCGATGTTCTCGGGCTCAACGATACTGTTTTTGAAATTGAAGTGGGCGCCAACAGGCCCGATTGTTTATCGATGCTGGGCGTGGCCCGCGAATGCGCTGCATCGCTTGGGAAAGGCATAACTATGCCGGATACGGGTTATCATGAGGGAGACGGGGAGATCGGTGAGTATATCAGCGTCTCTGTCCAAGACAATGATCTGTGCGAGCGGTATGTGGCACGCGCCATCAGAGATGTCAGAATCGGGCCATCGCCCAAATGGCTCAAAGACCGCCTGATATCTGCCGGTGTCCGCTCGATCAACAATATCGTGGATATCACCAATTTTGTGATGCTGGAAACTGGCCAGCCCATGCATGCGTTTGACCATAAGGATATCCGCGGCGGACAGATCATCGTTCGGCGCGCAATGCCCGGCGAGTCGATCACCACTCTTGACGCCAAGGAACGGATTCTAAATGAGGATATGCTGCTTATTTGCGACGCGCAAGGACCGATCGGCATCGCCGGTGTGATGGGCGGTGAAAACTCCGAAATAAAGCCGGATACAACGACAGTGATATTTGAATCTGCCAAGTTCAAGCAGGGCAATACCCGGCGAACAGCCCGTGCGCTGGGTTTGCAGACAGAATCGGCTATGCGTTTTTCAAAGGGCATTGATACCGCCGGATGCAAAACTGCAATGGACAGGGCGCTCCATCTGGTTGAAATGCTGGACGCCGGAGAAATCGTGTCGGGAGAAATCGATCTGCTCTCTGCCGACTTTAAGCCCCGGGTGGTAAAAGCTTCTGCTGAGCGGGTTAATGCCAAGCTGGGTACGTCCTTGAGCCCGCAGGCGATGTCGGAGTATCTGAATCGTGTATTCATACCCACAAGGCTTGAGGGCGGCACATTGATCTGCGAGATCCCCAGCTTCAGGGGAGATGTCTCAATGGGTGACGATATTGCGGAAGAAGTAGCGCGCATGCACGGATACAATAACATACCGACCCGGACAATGACGGGTATTGTCAAACGCGGCGTCTGCTCTGCAGAGGAAACCAGCGTGGACAGGATACGAAGCCTGCTTGTCCACCTTGGCTGTTATGAATGCGTGACGTATTCGTTTGCATCCGCAGCTGATTATGATAAGCTGAATCTGTCAGCAGACGACAAACTGTATAAAGCGGTGCGGATCATCAATCCGCTCGGTGATGAACAGTCTCTGATGCGCACATCTCCGGTGCCCGATATGCTCAAGGTTGCGGCAAATAATATAAACAGAAAGGTCGGCGATATCCGTTTGTTCGAGATGGGACGCGTCTATATCCCTTCTGACGACAAAGACGGACTGCCTGACGAGCGCAAATATGTGTGCATTGCGTTGAGCGGCGCCGAAGATTTCTTTTCTCTTAAAGGCATTGTAGAGAATCTGCTTGAGTCATTTGGAATACGCAATACCCGCTATATGCCTCAGGGCGCCGTATACTTTCACCCCGGGCGCAAGGCTTGTGTTTATGCCGGTGGCGAGAAGCTGGGAGAGATGGGCGAGATCCACCCTGACGTCTGCTCGGCATTTGGCATAGGAAAACGCGTCTATCTGGCTGAACTAAATTTGCAGGATATCTGCCGCTCCGCTGACGATACCCGAAAATATGAGCCGCTGCCCAAATACCCGGCTGTTGAGCGTGATGTGGCCTTGATCGTGGATGAGGATGTGGCCGCGGGTGAGCTGTTGGATTGTATCCGAATGAGTGCTGGTTCGTTTTTCGAAAGCGCCGAGCTTTTCGATGTCTATACAGGCGAAAAGATCGGAGAAAGGAAGAAGAGCCTGGCTTATACGATCGTGCTGCGCGCGAAGGACAGAACGCTCACAGATGAGGAGGCCAATGCTGCCAGAGATGCCGTTGTGGAGTCTGCTGCGGCGCGGTTTGGTGCAAAATTGCGCGATTAACACAATATTTTGTATATAGAACGGTTGTATTATTCTCTATGTTGGTATATAATGACTTCAATAATGAATTATTGGGGTGTTGATGCGCGATGGAGAAGACACGCACAATGGTCAAGATATGCGGCAAAGAGTATGTGATGGCCGGCTATGAGAGCGAGGAGTATATACATAGGGTTGCTATCTATGTAGACAGAAAGATGTCGGGGCTGAAGGGGCAGTATGTAAACCTGAATCCCCACACGCTTTCTGTGCTCACAGCCATCAACGTGGCGGACGACCTCTTAAAGCTTCAGGATCAGTTTGATTCGTTGAGCCAGGAATACCAGGACTTAAACGAAGAGCTTAAGAGGTTGAAAATCGAGATGACGCTTGAAAAAGATAACCTTCGATCCAACGTGTCGGCCATGAAGAAAGAAAAGAGCCAGTTGTTCGACAGCTACAAGTAATCGATACATGTGGTGTTAAAAGGGCGTGCTGTTAAAGCGCGCTTTTTTGAAGATGAATTGACTATATGTTTACAGTTTCGACATATTGATCAGGTTGAAATATGAGGGTGATCCCTTTATACTGGATGTAACATATGAATGGAGTTATATAATGAGGCCGCTAAACTATTTATTCAACGGTGATTTCAGAGGCTTTTTTTTGGGGCTATTGTTCTTGTTGCCGGCCCTTGTGATCGCTTTATCATTTCATGAAGCGTCGCACGCGTGGATGGCCAATAAGATGGGAGACCCCACCGCGAAAAATCTGGGGCGTTTAACGCTCGACCCAACCAAGCACTTTGACCTTTTTGGTGTATTGGCCTTTTTGTTTATAGGGTTTGGATGGGGCAAGCCCGTGCCAACCAACCCCAGAAATTATCATAATTATAAAAAAGCCAACGTACTCGTGGCGCTGTCAGGCGTGACGATCAATTTGATTATTTCAGTTTCCGTTTTCGTCGTCATTGCTGTTCTGTCGCGAACAGGCGTATTCGCTGGTATGTATCCAGGTTATCTTCTTAATCCTGGCATCTCGCTGTCAACGGTTGATATTATCCATACGATACTGTTCTATATCGCCTATATCAATTTAATATTGTTCTTCTTTAATTTGATTCCCATTCCGCCGTTGGATGGCCATCATCTGGTGAAGGGCTTCATTGCAAGAAAAAGCCCGCGTTTTTATATGTCGTATCAGCGTTATGGTTTTCTGGCGTTGATTGTGCTTATGTTTGCGGTTCCCGGTTTTTCATCCGTTTTATGGTCGCTTGTCAGCCTTGTTATACAAGGAGTTGCATCGGTATTCGGAGTTCGTTTATTCGGAGTCAGTTTATAATGTTGGATCAAAATGATTACAAAGTCCGGATTGTGCATTTTGAAGGACCGCTTGATCTGCTTCTTCATCTTGTCGGGTGCGCCCGTATTGATATTGAAGAGATTTTTGTGTCTGAGGTTACAGGCCAGTATCTGGAGTATGTGGCGTCAATGGATGCTTTGTCAATGGACAGCGCGAGCGAATTCATCGAGATGGCTGCCACGTTGCTCTATATCAAATCGCGATTGATACTGCCGTCTGATGACGCCGAAACGGAAGAAGATGACCCCGAACAGGAATTGATTTCCCGTCTGAAGACATACAAAGTCTATAAAGAGGCGGCGGAAGCACTCAAGCCGATGGAGCTTCATGCGGCGTCAGTTTATTACAAGCTTCCCGAAGAATTCGGATTCCCGGAAGAGAGACTGGAACTTGAACAGATGACGCTCGAATCTTTATGTGCCGCTTATGCGGAGGTGACATCAAGACAACCGGATGCGCATTACGAGCACATTGAAGAGGTTCAGATTCAAAAAGACGCGTACACGATTAAAGAGCGGTCTCGGTATATAATGCGCGTGCTGAGCCAAGCGGGTATAACCACATTCGGGTCGTTGTTTTCAGAAGCGCATTCCAAGATGGAGGTCGCCGTGACTTTCATTGCGTTGCTGAACATGCTGCACAAAAACATTATTTCCATACAACAGAATCAATGCTTTGAAGAGATTTATATTTCAAGAAAAACCGAGGAGGCTGCAGGTTGAAGGCTGATTTGATTCCAAACGCATTGGAAAGCATTCTTTTTATGGCAGGCGATGCCGTTGAAATCGCCGTCATTGCAGCGGCTCTTGACGTTGATGTCAGCTTCTTATCCGAGGTTGTCGACAGCGTCATTCAAAAAAAGACGGAAGAAAACGCCGGTCTGCTGATATCCCGTGTCGGTGATAAGCTCCAGCTTTGCACCAACCCGGCGTACGCTGAATGTATTGAAAGTGTGCTGGCTCCGGTTAGGAAGTCGCGCCTTTCCCAGTCATTGCTTGAGACACTTGCCATCATTGCATATAAGCAGCCCGTGACCCGTTTTGAGATCGACCAGATTCGTGGCGTTCAAAGCAACTATTCAGTGGCCACACTGATCGAAAGAGGATTGATTTTGCGCGCGGGACGAAAAAAAACATTGGGAAATCCCATGCTGTATGTGACGAGCGACGAATTCTTAAGGCATTTTGGCATTGGTTCGCTTGAAGATCTTCCGGAGCTGAACGCAGCGGACATGAACATCGCCGAGATATGAATTGATTTCCATGAATTAGATAATAATAACAACGTTAATCAAACAAGAAAGGCGTTGTTTTTTTATTATCGCATTGCTGATCATTGCAGCTCTCCTGGCGCTGATATTGCTGCTGAAAATCAATCTGATTATCAAAGCCCGAGACAAGCGCTGGACATTGTCTGTCAAGGTATTGGGCATCATTGTCATACAACGAAGATACGAGGTCAGACGCGAACACGGAGAGCTACTTACATTATATTCAGTCGATAAAAAAGAAAAAAGGATATTTTCCGTAACCGATATGTTTAAGACAATAAAGAGCGCCGACAAAGCCAAAACCAACGAGCAGGCCCGGGGAATGCTGTTTAAATACGTCAACAAGAAATCCAAATATTCCCTTGACATCACCTTGAAAATTGGTTTGGGTGACGCATGTGCGACAGCCATCGTTTGCGGGGTGATTCTGTCGTTCTTGCGAGCGCTCAAGTCCATGAATGTTGATAAGCGCCATCTGGTTGCTTTTCATGTGCTGCCCGAATATGCAAACCTCACATTTTCATTCATCGGCGACTGCATAATCACCTTATCTCTGGCAAATATTATTGTTGGGTACATCATCTACAAAATTAAAAAAAGGCGGTGAAATTTATGCATCCGATAGAGAATATCATGCAGACAGCGATGGGCGAAATCAAAGAAATGGTGGACGTCAACACCATTGTAGGGGATCCGGTCATATCGACAGACGGTGCGACGATCATACCGATCACCAAGGTGTCGTTTGGTTTTGTCGCGGGCGGCGGCGAATACGGCGCGTCAAACAGCGGAGGGACAGATTCAGGCTCAGGCCAACAGCATCCTTTCGCCGGAGGCGCCAGCTCGGGCGTTTCCATAAGCCCGGTCGGTTTTCTTGTGGTTGATGAGGAAAATATACAGCTTCTGCCAGTCAGCGGGCGAAGCGTTGTGGAGCATCTGGTAGAGGCGGTGCCTGATTTTATTGTGGAGATCAAGGAAGCTTTTAAACGCTGCCGTGAAAAAGGGGTGGAATAACGCTTGAAACGGGCGCTATTTAAGATAACGTTATTGGCGCTGGCTTTTGTGCTGGCATTCACGTATAATGTCAGTGTTACAAAAGCGGATGGCCTCAAAGTCTCTGCCAGGTCGGCGATACTGCTTGAAGCTTCAACGGGCCGGGTGCTTTACCAGCAGAATGCTTATGCGAAAATGCCCATGGCTTCCACGACTAAGATCATGACAGCGCTTGTCGCCCTGGAAAACGGAAACCTAGGAGACACCGTTGTTGTGAGCCGTAACGCGAGCGGCATAGAGGGCTCGTCCATTTGGCTGTCAGAGGGAGAAAGCATGTCTTTGTCAGATATGCTTTTCGGCCTGATGCTCGCGTCGGGCAACGATGCGGCAATCGCCATAGCTGAACACATTGGCGGCACGGTGGAAAACTTCGTCGTGATGATGAATAAGAAAGCAAATGAAATCGGCGCTTATAATACGAACTTTGCAAACCCAAACGGTTTGCCGGCTGACAACCATTACACGACAGCGTATGATCTGGCTCTTATTTCGGCGTATGCAATGCAGAACAAAGCCTTCTGCCAGATCGTAAAAACACAGTACAAAACGCTTCCATGGGAAGGACATGAATGGGACAGGGTTGTCAAAAATAAAAACAAAATACTTTGGAATTATGAAGGCGGCAACGGAATAAAAACCGGATTCACTGAAGACGCGGGCCGTTGCCTGGCCGCCGCCGCACAGCGCAACGATATGCAGCTTGTATCCGTTGTTCTGTCTGCGCCGGATATGTTTAACGACAGCATGGCGCTTTTTGACTATGGCTTTAACAATTATCAAAACAGTCTTATTGTCAAAGCAGGTGATTTTGTCGGCGACATTGAAGTGGAGCAGGGCGTTGAAGACAGCTTTCCCATCTACACCACGCAAGACATATACTATCCGCTGACAAACGAAGAAATCGGGCAGCTTGAAAGACGCGTATATATCGAGCAATCAATAAACGCGCCTGTGGAAAAGGGACAGCCGGTGGGACATATAGACTTATGGCTGGGAGAAAACAAAATTGAGTCCGTTGCGCTCTGCGCCCCGAAAACAATCGGTGAGAATTCATATTCCTACAACCTGAAAAAACTGCTGGATTTTTGGATGAACAAGAGGATAATCGGCATGTAGGACATATATAGTGGGGGGGATTTATGAGGCTGAACAAATATATCGCATCATGCGGCCTGGCCTCTCGCCGTGGTGCGGATTCCATTATCTGCGAGGGCAGGGTGACGGTAAACGGGCAGCCCGTGACCAACATAGGCATGGATGTTGATCCATTCATTGACTTGGTCAGTATTGACGGCACCCTGCTTGCTCCGGAAAAGCAGAAAGTTTATATCATGCTGAACAAACCCGCTGGCGTGTTGAGCACCTGCGCTGACGACCGTGGGCGCAAAACTGTGATCGAGCTTCTCTCTGACGTTGAACAGCGCATCTATCCAGTCGGTCGGCTGGATTTTGATACCGAAGGCTTACTGTTGCTCACTAATGATGGCCTTTTCGCATACCAATGCACACATCCCAAGCATGAGCTGAAAAAAACATATGAAGCTGTTGTTCGCGGACGTTTGGACGATGCCGCCTTGAGACGCCTCGAAGCAGGCGTAAAATTGGACGGCATAATAACAGCGCCGGCGGGTATCCATATCTGCAGCCGTTCCGGGTCTGAATATCGGCTTGAGATCACGATTCATGAAGGGCGAAATCGTCAGGTCAGGCGCATGTTTGAATCGGTCGGTTGTCACGTAATGAGCTTAAAGAGAACCTCTGTCGGGAATCTGACATTGGGTGATCTGGCAATTGGGCAGTGGCGCTATTTATCAACGGCTGATTTGCGGACCATCGGACTGACTGATTAAACTCCAATTCTGACTAACCTGAACGATTTTAGAATAAAAAAAGGGAAAAAGGAGCTTCGTGTAGAATAAAGAAGATGGGCAAAGTTGATATTAATTTGACCCGCCGCGAGTCAAGATTTATATATGAATTTTTAATGGAGGTTTACACTATATGAGTGATCTTACTGGCTTTGACCTTCTGGCTCAAAAAAGGCAATCCGCAGCGATTGGGACGTCTGATCTGACTGATGCCCAGAGGGCCATGTCAAAACTGACAGCGCGAGAGCGGGTTATGAAGCTTCTTGATGCCCAGAGTTTCGTGGAAACGCATGCCTTTGCGGAGCACTCTAATGCTGTTGCCGGTCTCAAAGAGGTCAGCGCTCCGGGCGAAGGTGTTGTGACGGGATACGGAACCATCGATGGCCGCGGCGTATACGTTTTCTCTCAGGACTACACTGTGCTGGGCGGCTCAATGGGAACGATGCATGCGCGCAAAATCTGCAAGCTGCTCGACTTGGCGGGAAAGACAGGCCTTCCTGTCGTTGCCCTGCTCGACTCAATGGGTGCACGTCTTGGCGAAGGAGCCGGTGCGCTTGAAGGTTTCGGCAGTATTTTCGCCAAGATGACTGAGCTTTCGGGCGTCGTTCCGATGCTGACAGTTATATGCGGACACT
The DNA here is from genome assembly GCA_964576225.1 of uncultured Christensenellaceae bacterium. Taxonomy (GTDB): domain Bacteria; phylum Bacillota; class Clostridia; order Christensenellales; family SZUA-584; genus SZUA-584. The sequence continues at coordinate 220 of CAZNVX010000032.1, read as the reverse complement.
GCGCCGGCAGTGCCGCTTTTTTTGCGCCTCTGAGCGATTTTGTCTTCATGGCTGACGGTGTTGGCGGTATTTATACATCTGCGCCCGGTGCTTATAATCAAACCGGTAAACCTGCCAAGGCGGAAGACATAGGAGGCGCGGCTGTACACGCCGAGAAAACGGGCCTTGTTCATTTCAGATCTGCCAATGAAGACGATGCTCTTGGCTCGTTGCGCCAGCT
>CAZNVX010000031.1:0-13332 GCA_964576225.1 uncultured Christensenellaceae bacterium | reverse complement strand
TATCCGTGCCGGAGGTGATGCCCTTGCGGGCGCGGCAGTAGTCGAGCACGGCCTGACCGTTGAGCAGCTGATAGCCTTTGTCCAGATGCCGGCCGTTCATATTGATCTCAAAATCCACGTCGTACCAGACGCCGCCGATGATATCGACGATGTCTTTGACGGCCGGCATGTCGATGGACACGTAATAGTCGACCGGGATGCCGCCGAGGCATGTGCTGACCGTCTGCCTCAGGCACTCGTAGCCCTGGCCGTCCGCACCGCCCGCCGACATGTAGGCGCCGTTGATCTTCCATTTACGGTCGGTAAACGCGATGTTGGCGTAGCTGTCCCGCGGGACAGAAAGGATGTCCACATTGCCCGCAGCGAAATTGACGGAAAACAGCATGATGGTGTCCGTGCGAAAGTCGTTGCGGCCCGCGCGTTCATCGGCATAATCAATACCCGTCAGCAGTATGTTGACACGGTCCTTCATAAAATCCCTGTCGGCCTGCATGGCAAGCAGTTCCTCGGGGGACAGCGTGGGCGTGGGACACGGCGTGGCTTCGCCGGAGATTTGCGGCGCCGGTGTGGCCGCGGCAACGGGTGTTGAGACGGGCGCGTCCGGAAACGCCGCCCGCGCGTCAATCATCGTGAGGTAAACAAACCGGGCCGCGATCACCAGCACGGCGGTCAGCACGGCCAGCAGCGCGTACACCGCCACTTTTCCGGGCGTAACGGGCTTGTGAAACAGCCGCTTGTCGGGCGATTTCCTCGCAGATTTGCAGGGCCGGGCCGAAACCTCAATATGGTCGGCGGGTTCTTTGGGCATCTCATGATCCTCTTGTCGTGCGATATTTGACAGCTATGGCAGATTGCCGAGCCTTTTTGACACCTGATTATAGCATGATATCAGGCAAGTGTAAAAAAATGTTGAATAAAGACGAAAAACCTGCGGCTTATGTCAGTACAACCGTCCGCATCGCCTTGTTCCTATTCGTTGCTCGAAACGTCGCAATAACGAAAGGGGCGGATGGGGGGTCTGTGCATTGTGACGCTGACAAGAAAAAGGCCGCTGACAAACGCAGCGGCCTATGACAAACGGTATGTTATCCCACGCGCCGGGCATGCACATAGTTGCGGGCCCAGTATGAGTTGTCGAGCGAGCTGACGATCACTTTGCCCTGACCGGACGAGGCGTGGACAAACTGGTTGTTGGCGGTATAGATGCCCATGTGGCTGATGTTGGCGGACGTGTCCGAACGGAAGAACAGCAGATCGCCTTTCTGCAGCGCCGCGGTGCCGGTGACACTGACCCATGCGCTCTGTGTGCTGTAGGCCGCGGACGAAAGCCGCGAAACACTGTAGCCGGCGTTGATCATCGCGTAGTAGGCGAGCCCCGAGCAGTCATAGGAAGCCGGGCCGTTGCCGCCGAGCAGATACGGTTTGCCCACCTGACTCAGCGCAATGTCTGCGATGGCGGCGGCGTTTGACGACACGGGCGCGGTGGAGCCGGCGACGGGTGCGCGGTCCGAGAACGCTATGTTGCGTGTGAGCGGTCCGGCGATACCGTCAGCCGAAAGGCCGCTGGCTCTCTGGAACGCGATAACGGCTGTCCGGGTGACGGGGCCGAAATATCCCGTTCCGGTGCCCGGGAAGAACCCAAGCGTCTTGAGCCGCAGCTGCAGCGCCTGAACGGCTTCGCCGCTGCTGCCCTCCCGAAGGAGCAGCCTTCTCGCGCCGGAGGAGTAAAGCGCGGACTGGGTGGCGCTGCCGGCAATGCCGTCTGTGGCGAGACCGTGAAGGCTCTGGAAACGGATGACGGCTGTTTGTGTCACTGTGCCGTAATAACCGGTGGCGATGGGATAATCGGTATAACCAAGCTCGATCAGCCGTGTTTGCAGCCTGGTGACCTCGCTGCCCCGACTGCCCACTCTTAGGACAGGGCTGGAAGCCAGCGCGCTCGGTGCCGTGGCAAACAGCACGGCGGTGATGCAAACGACAGCGACGATCAGCCGCAAATATTTTCTCTTCATATCGGATCTCCTTTCCGGGTTGTTTTTTGTCGAATACAGTGACAACATTATAACCAGAAGCGATATACGGCACAAAACGCGACAGATGCGGCTATCATGGTTTATCGATGCAGAGTATCACATATGACAAATATGTGACACTGTTGTGACGATTTGAAGGGTTAAACGCCGAATATCGATGAAAACAGGGCAAAAATATGGAAGGTTTGATAATAATTCAGAATTTTTGGATATAAAAAGAGGCCGCATGGCCTCTTTGGGAAAGTTTACGTTTAATATGCTTGGGCGAAAAGCTCAAAGTACGCTTTGGCGTGGGCGCAGACAGGGCATTTTTCAGGCGCTTCCTTGCCGACAAAGCGGTGGCCGCAATTGGAGCATTTCCACTCGACAGGCACGTCCCGCTTAAACACAACGCCGTTTTTGATGTTATCCGCCAAAGCTTTATAGCGCTCCTCATGCTTTTTCTCAACGCCCGCGACGCCTTCCATCATGGCAGCGATTTCGGTAAAGCCTTCTTCTCTGGCCTCTTTGGCCATACGCGGATACATGTCGGTCCATTCGTAGTTTTCACCGCCAGCGGCGTTGAGCAGATTTTCCATCGTGTCGCCAAGCGGTGAGAACAGCTTATACCACAGCTCGGCATGCTCTTTCTCGTTGGCGGCTGTTTCAGCGAACAGATTGGATATCTGAACATACCCCTCGGATTTCGCTTTGGATGCGAAGAATGTATATTTGTTGCGCGCCATCGATTCGCCCGCAAAAGCGTCCATCAGATTTTTTTCCGTTTTGGTGCCTTTTAGATCTTTCATTGTTTCCTCCTTATATCATTGATTAATCTGTTAAGCTTTCCAAAGACCGTGAATGTTGCAGTATTCGTAAACGGTCTCGATATCGTCCGCCTTGACGCTGAACGTGGCTTCGGGCGGGCCGTCAGTTTTAAGCCGCGCACGCTGGTAATCGCCGTTTTTGAGGACGATTTCAATGAAAGCGATATGATGCTCTTCCGTCATCGGGTGCGGGATGCTGCCAACCTTGATGGTGGTCGAGTCGCCTTCGGGCACGATGACCGGCACGTGTTTCTCCTTGCTGGCGTCCACCGTGTTGGCATCGAGCAGATCCATCTTTTGCCCGCAGCAGACAAGCGAGGGGTTTCCCGTGCAGAGCACGCTGACAACGTGACCGCAAATGTCGCAGTAATAATAGCTTCCGTAGGTGGTCATATGAATTCTCCTCCTTTAATTAATAGATATTATAGATTGTTTTTCAGACATTTTTGACACAGGCCGTGATAGGTGATGTGGCAGCCCTCCAGCTTGTGGCCGGCACAATCCACACTGCTCAGCGCGTTCTGTTCAGCGTTGTCGGTGACCACGTCATGCACGCACCCGCACTGCCGGCAGTAGAAATGCGAATGGGAGCTCACATCGGCGTCGTAGCGCTCAAATGCGCCGCCGCACACCACACGCTGAAGAAGCCCCTGTGTTTCCAATATGCTTAAGTTTCTGTATACGGTGCTCAGGCTTAAATTGGGGAAAGACGGGCGCATCTGATCGTACAGCCAGAAAGCGTTGGGATGCGTTTTCGTTGACTGAAGCAGCTCAAGCATGTATTTTCTTTGCTTGGTATTCCTGACAGATTTTTTTGTTGGAATCACGGCGAAAGCTCCATTATTAATAATTGTTATTAATAAACTACCATTATCCTGCCATTTTGTCAACACCGTTTTTGAGAAATATTTTGCATCAATTCGAGAAATATCTGTTTAATTGGTGTGAATAGTGGTATGGTTAGTGTATCTTTATTACTCTCGTTAAGGAGCCGAATATGAATACGTCTGTTAACAAAAAAATAATCGCCGCCGTGGTGGCATTAATGGTCGTGCTGACTTTATTCGGGTGCAAGACGACAGTCAGGAGCGACGATTTTTTTAATTCAGGAGACGTATATTGGGGCGACAAGGGTGAACCGGGGCAGACGGTTGTGCCGACAACGTCTCATCCTGTGGTATCCGATTCTGATAACTGGACGATTGCGATCTATATGAACGGCTCGGACCTTGAGAGCGAGGGCGGCGAAGCCACTGCCAATCTGGAAAGCCTTTTAAGCGTGGAGCTGCCGGACAGCATCAACGTGCTCATCTATACGGGAGGCACTCAGGTGTGGCAGAACAGCCTGATCAGCCCGACTGAGAACCAGATCTGGCTGGCCAAAAACGGAAGCATGGAGCTTTTGGAATCCTTTAAGAGCAAAAGCATGGGGGACCCCGCCACATTATCCGAATTCATGGTTTATACAAACACCCATTACCCGGCTGATAAAAAGGCGCTGTTTTTCTGGAACCATGGCGCGGGCAGCATATGGGGCTTCGGTGCAGATGAGCTCTTTGATTTTGACAGCCTGACGCTGGCTGAAATGGCAGCCGCGATGGCGGCGGGCAGCGACGGACAGCCGTATGAGCTGGTGGGGTTTGACGCTTGTTTGATGGCCAGCGCCGAAACAGCCAGTGTGATGGCGCCTTATGCGCGGTATATGGTGGCGTCAGAAGAGGTGGAGCCGGGCGGCGGCTGGGATTACAGCGCATACTTTGGCGCGCTGGCAGCCAACCCCGGCATGGATGGGCTTGCGCTGGGAATAGCGATTACGGACAGCTTTTACGGCAAATATCTTAAAACGTCGATGGAAGGGATCATCACCTGCTCGGTGCTGGATCTCTCCAAGATGCCCGCGCTGGAGGCGGCGCTCGATGCTTATGCGCAGGGTTTATCGGGAATTATTGTACAGCGGGAGGCGCTCAATACGCTCGCGGTTTCCCGGCAGCGAACGGAGAGCTATGGCGACTCGCCGGGTTCGACGTCTTATGATATGATTGACCTGTATGACTTTGTCGACCAGCAGCGGCAGGCCGGGCAAGAGTATTCGGCTGAGCTGATGGCAGCCATTGAAGACGTGGTCGCTTATGAGGTAAGCGGGTCTCAGCGCAGCTATTCTTACGGGTTGTCCATTTATTTTCCCTTTGCCGCCAAAGAGTATTTCGGCAATTGCCTGACCGTTTACGATCAGATTAATTTCTGTGCCGGGTATAAATCATTTGTCACCGAATTTGCGTCATTGCTGACCAGTGAAACGGTAACAAGCGAGGTGCCCGAATACGGCGACACGCTGCATTATGTGGAACAGCAGGATTACAGCGAGACAGGCTCTTACTATGTGCAGATGACGGATGAACAGATGGAGTATATGTGCTATGTGTACTGCATGCTGGGGTGGTATCTGGACGACGGCGCGCTGATCGATATGGGCTTTGACAGCGATCTGGTCATCAACTACGACGACAACACGGTGCACGACGATTTTGAGGGTGAATGGACGGGCTTGAACGGTCAGCCGGTGGCGGTGTATGTGATGGCGGAAACGGATGACTATGTGATCTACGATATACCTGTGCTGTATAACGGCGAGCAGGCAGTTGTCAAGGGCGCATGGATATGGGACTCCGCGCATGAAGAAAACGGCTATTATGTTTACACCGGCATCTTCTACAGCAGCAACGAATACGCCGCGCCCAGCACGCGTTTTGCGATCGATCTTAAACCGGGCGACGTGGTGACGCCCATCTACTGGCCGCTGTATACGCAGGACGGCTATGACGATTATTATATCGGCGAAGACATCGTGATCGGCAGCGAGGGGCTTTATCTGGAACTGGTGTGGCTGCCCGCACAGAATAATTACCAGTATGGTTTTATGTTCATCGATGTGTATGGCAATTACCACTATTCCGAAACCATCGACTTCTCGCTGTAGAAGCAGCGGATAAAGAATAAAGGCTGTGCGGCGCGCCGCACAGCCTTTTGTCACTCTATCAGTTATAAACGGGCCCGGCGCCTGCGCCGGGGAAGAATTTCCGAATAGATCAGAGCCTTGACCACGTCGCTCTGATTCTCGAAAAGCGTGAGACGCGGGGTTTGGGTCTGCTGCGGCAGGGACGCTTTTTCCACAGACGTTTCGGTGCTTTCTTCGTCCATGAAATACGTGCCGATGCGGACATTGGCAAACGGGCTGGCCGCAGCGGACGAACTGGCTGCCCGGGGCATGAAAAGGGCGTTGTCATCATAGACCTGGGGCGGGCCTTCGTCTAACCGCCCCTCAGCCGACAGGCCTTCGTCCAGCCGGCTGCCAAGCTCCCGGCTCTGCATGGTGCGCATCGTATCGTCCGCCGGTGCGGACACGGGACGCGCAGCGGGCGGCGGTGCTGTGTCTTCATCCTCCTCAAAGGCGCCTGTCGCCATCATAAAAGCGCGCTGGATGTCGCTCATGGTGGGACGCGGCGGCTCATCATCCGGCTTTTGAGAGGACTGGGGTTTCTTCTTGACAGATGCCGATATCACCGAAATAACGATCACAACGATGATGATCAATATAAATTCCATGGCTGCATCAATCCTGCGTTTCTTTTTCGGCTGAGGGCTTGGCCGCGTCGGATATTGAATCCCGCATGTTCGTATCGGCGATCACATTCTTCATGTTGTAATAATCCATGATGCCAAGGTTGCCCTCCCGGAAGGCTTCGGCCATGGCGCGGGGGATCTCCGCTTCGGCTTCAACCACTTTGGCGCGCATCTCCTGAACGGCGGCCTGCATTTCCTGTTCCTTGGCGACGGCCATCGCGCGGCGTTCCTCAGCCTTGGCCTGCGCAATCTTTTTGTCGGCCTGCGCCTGGTCGATCTGCAGCTGGGCGCCGATGTTGCGGCCCACATCAACATCCGCGATGTCGATGGAGAGTATCTCGTAAGCGGTGCCCGCGTCAAGGCCTTTTGCCAGCACCGTCTTGGAAATAAGATCCGGGTTCTCGAGCACCTGCTTGTGCGTGAGCGCCGAGCCGACGGTGGTGACGATGCCCTCGCCGACGCGCGCAATGATGGTCTCCTCACCCGCGCCGCCGACAAGACGGTCGATATTGGCACGCACTGTGACACGCGCCTTGGCCCGAAGCTCAATGCCGTCTTTGGCGATGGCCGCGACGACGGGCGTTTCGATCACTTTGGGGTTGACGCTCATTTTCACGGCGGTCAGCACGTCACGCCCGGCGAGATCGATGGCGGTGGCGCGTTTGAAGTTGAGCGGTATGTCCGCCTTTTGTGCCGCGATCAGCGCGTCGACCACCCGATCCACATTGCCGCCCGCCAGATAGTGCTGTTCGAGCATATCGGTGGTCATCTCAATGCCGGCCTTGATGGCTTTGATGAGCGGATTGGCGATGCGGGCCGGCGGAATCTTGCGGAGGCGCATGCCCACGAGCGATATGATTCGAAGCTTGACGCCGGCGGCGCGCGTTGCAATCCAAAGACGTACCGGAACGAAGCTGAAGAACATCACGATAAGGATGAACGCGGCGACGATAATGATGATTAGCAGCCAAATATCAATGTCCATAACAATATTTCTCCTTTGTTTTATTATACCCAGCGCATAGATGGCACGCACTGTTTTTTGTTTTTATTTATCGTGGATGGCCACGGGTATACGATTCTTTTAGACTGTCAGCGCGCAACCAGAGTATATATATAGTAGAGAAGCATGATAAAAATGATGAAGCCGCCGGTATAAAGACAAATCTTGAGCAGTCCTTTATAGTCTGTCCTGACGTTTTTTGCCCCATCAGTTTTCTCCAGCAGATGCGCCTCGCATTTCTTGCAGAATTCCGCGGTGTCAGCGTATTCGATTTTGCATACCGGGCAATATTTCATTGATCCTCCAGCTGCCTGACAATGATACGGCGGCCGATAACGCGGGCGACCTCAATGCGGGAATGACCGGGGATGAACTCGCCATCCGTGACGACATCCGTTTTCTGCCCGTCGATCTCCGCGATGCCGGCGGGGCGCAGCGGCGTTAAGCTGCGGCCTGTTTTTCCCACAAGGGACGTGTAATCATCGTTTGAGACATAGCCTTCCTCTTTTCGCGCCGTGTCTTTGAGCACCAACGACGAACGGTAAAGCCAGCCGCGCTTGAAACTGCGTGCGGCGATAAAAGAGAGCGCGATGACAAGGGCGCCGATGGCCAGGAACAGGATCAGCCCCTCAAGGAAGGTTTGAGCCTGAAACACAATACACAGTATCAGCGCAACCAGCCCGAGCCCGCCGAAGATGCCGAAGCCGGGCACAAAAAGCTCGATCATCAGCAGCACCATACCGACCGCAAACAGCACAACGGAGATAATATTGATCGTTTCAAACAGCACCATGGCTCTTTCCTCCCCTGTTTTGCTGAAATAAATCCGTTTGTTTTCTATTATTATATAGTATAACACATCGAGAGGATTATGCCAAAATCATTTATTTTATCAGCCCGTGCCGCTTGAAAAAAACCAACGGCCTGGTATAATAATCAAGCGGCTGGCGCGTGGTGACTAAAACGACGGCGCCTGAGAAAATGGCAGCCTGTTTTGACGCTCGGAACAGACAAAAAAAGTGAAAAAAAACTCTTGATTTTGAAGGGCAGTTGTTATATAATCTTCACGCTGCGCATTTGAAGGCGCATGTTTTTTGACAGTCATGCGGGAGGTTGCCGGAGAAAACCGCTTCCGGGTCATTTCCGCAAATGGACAGTCCGCAAGATCGGACGGCGCTCCATAAGCGGCACAACACCACCCCGTCGCGAAGCGTGCTTCGCCGGGAAAACTGGAAATGTGCCGCGGGAAACAAATACGATACACACGGCTGAGTGTATATGGGGCGACAGCGTAAGGAGGTTAGGACATGGCAAGCCAAAAGATTCGGATCAAACTCAAGGCGTACGATTATAATCTGATCGACCAGTCGGCCAGCAAGATCGTGGATACGGCCAAGCGCACGGGCGCGAAGGTGTCGGGGCCGATTCCGCTGCCCACGCAGAAGGAAGTCGTCACGATACTGCGTGCGCCGCACAAATACAAGGATTCAAGAGAACAGTTTGAGATCAAGACGCACAAAAGGCTGATCGACATACTTGAAGCCACATCAAAGACAACGGACGCTTTGATGCGGCTGGATCTGCCTTCCGGTGTGGACATAGAAATTAAGCTCTAGGGGGGATGACGGGATGAAAGCGATATTGGGCAAAAAACTGGGCATGACGCAGCTGTTTATGGACGACGGCACAGTTGTTCCCGTAACGGTTGTGGAAGCCGGCCCGTGCGTTGTAACGCAGAAGAAAACTGCCCAGACGGACGGATATAACGCCATACAGATTGGTTTTGACGACATCCGCGAGAAGCTGGTGTCAAAGCCCTTGCAGGGGCATTTTAAGAAAGCGGGCGTGCCTTTTAAGCGCAGCCTGCGGGAATACCATGTGGATAATTCGGATGAATATTCGCTCGGGCAGGAAATAAAAGTGGACGTGTTTGAAAAAGGCGACATCGTTGACATTCAGGGCACGTCGAAGGGCAAGGGCTTTGCGGGCACCATCAAGCGCCACAATGCCGCCAGAGGCCCGATGACGCACGGCTCGCGCAATCAGAGAAAGCCGGGCAGCATCGTCCCGCGTGATCAAAGGGAAACGGCTGCCGGGGCAAATGGGCGCACAGACGGTGACGGTGCAGAACATCGAAGTCGTCGGGATTGATCTTGACAAGAACGTGCTGATGGTTAAGGGCGCGGTGCCCGGCGCAAAGGGCGGGCTGCTTTCGATAAGCAAGGCCGTCAAGCAAGCTTGAGAAAAGGAAGTGAATCGGATGCCCAAAGTATCGGTATATAAAACGGACGGCTCAGAGGCCGGACAGATTGAACTGAGTGATGATGTGTTCGGCGCGAAGGTGAATGAAGCGGCGATGCATCAGGTGGTTGTCGCGCAGCTGGCAGGCAGACGTCAGGGCACGCAGAGCACGCTGACGCGCGCAGAGGTGCGCGGCGGCGGCATCAAGCCGTGGCGGCAGAAGGGTTCCGGCCGTGCGAGAGCCGGTTCATCCCGCTCTCCGATTTGGACAGGCGGCGGCGTGGTGTTCGCGATGAAGCCGCGCGATTACAGCCAGAAGGTGAACAAGAAGCTGCGCAAGCTGGCGATTCGCAGCGCTCTTTCGATGAAGGTTTCGGACGGCGACATCATTGTGCTGGAGAACCTTGAGCTTGAAGCGCCGAAGACAAAGCTGATGGCGGGTGTGCTCAATCGGCTTGACGTCAAAAAAGCGCTGGTTGTGACATACGGCAACAGCGAGAGCGTGGTGCGCGCGTCGGGCAATATTCAGGGCGTGAAAACGCTGGCGGCCGACTGCGTCAACGTGTATGATCTTTTGAACTACGACAAGCTGGTCATCACCCGGGACGCCGTGAAAAAGGTCGAGGAGGTTTTTGCCTGATATGGATGCGAGAGATATTATTATAAAGCCGGTGCTGACCGAAAACAGCTACGATGATATCGCCAACAAGAAGTATACGTTTCTGGTGGATATCAGAGCCAACAAGAACCAGATCCGCCGCGCGGTGGAAGAGGTCTTCGGCGTGAAGGTGAAGCGCATCAACACGCTGCGCCAGATTGGCAAAATGAAACGCCAGGGCTATCACATCGGCCGGACGCCTGAAACGAAAAAGGCTTTTGTGACGCTCACACGCGAGTCCAAGACCATTGAGTTCTTCGATTCGCTGGCGCAGTAGGGAGGGGTAACCATGGCGATCAAGAAATACAAACCGACTTCACCGGGCAGACGTGGCATGACGGTTTCCGCTTTTGAAGAGTTGACCTGTCAGACGCCGGAAAAATCGCTGCTTGAGCCCATAAAAAAGACGGCCGGCCGCAATGCTGCGGGCCGCATCACCGTGCGCCACAGGGGCGGCGGTGTGAAGAGAAAATACCGGATTATTGATTTTAAGCGCAACAAGGACGGTGTGCCGGCCAAGGTGGCCACCATTGAATATGATCCGAACAGAACGGCGAATATCGCGCTGCTGCACTATGCGGACGGCGAGAAGCGCTACATACTGGCGCCGTACGGTCTGACAGCGGGCGACACCGTGATGTCGGGCGAGGGCGCGGATATCAAGCCGGGCAATGCGCTCCACATCACGGACATTCCGCTCGGCACGCTGATTCACAACATCGAGCTGCAGCCCGGCAAGGGCGGCCAGCTTGTGCGCAGCGCGGGCAACTCGGCGCAGCTGATGGCCAAGGAAGGCAACTACGCCCAGGTGCGTCTGCCCTCCGGCGAGGTGCGCATGGTGCTCTTAAAGTGCAAGGCGACCGTGGGTCAGGTGGGCAACATTGATCAGGAAAACGTGAACATCGGCAAAGCGGGCCGCAAGCGTCATATGGGCATCCGCCCGACGGTGAGAGGCTCGGTCATGAACCCGTGCGACCATCCGCACGGCGGCGGCGAGGGCAAATCGCCGATCGGCCGTCCGGGCCCGGTGACGCCGTGGGGCAAGCCGGCTCTTGGGTATAAGACGAGAAAGAAGAAGAACGCTTCAGACAAGTATATTGTCAGACGCAGGAACAAGTAACGCGGGCAATTTGTGTAAGGAGAAGTTTAGAATATGAGCAGATCGGTTAAAAAAGGGCCTTTCGTGAATCCCAGACTGCTGTTTAAAGTGCAGCAGATGAATGAGAGAAACGAAAAAAAAGTGCTGAAAACATGGTCCAGGGCGTCCACGATATTTCCGGACATGGTGGGACACACGCTGGCTGTGCACGACGGCCGCAAGTTTGTGCCGGTATATATGACGGAAGACATGGTGGGACATAAGCTGGGTGAGTTTGCGCCGACAAGAACGTTCCGCGGGCACGCGGGCGACAAAAAGTCCGGCTCCAGATAGCGATTACGCCAGAGAGGGGTAGAATAAATGGCAACTCGTCAGAGAGAAAAAGCTGAAAAGCGACATGAGCTAAAGGATAAACGGCCGATGGCCAAGGCCAGATACGTCCGGATTTCCGCCAGCAAGGTCAAAATTGTGATCGATCTGATTCGCGGGAAATCGGTGGCTGAGGCAACGGCGATTTTGAAGGCCACGCCCAAGGCGGCCAGCCCGGTTGTTGAGAAGGTATTGAACTCGGCTGTGGCCAATGCCGAAAACAATAAGGGGCTGCTGCGTGACGACCTGATCGTGGCGGAGGTGTTTGCGGATCAGGGCCCGACCTTGAAGCGTTTTATGCCACGGGCGCAGGGCCGCGCATCGCGCATACGCAAAAGGACGAGCCACATTACCATTATACTCGGCAATGCAGTCAAGGAGGAATCTTAATATGGGTCAGAAAGTCAATCCTCACGGAATGCGCGTGGGCGTGATCAAGGACTGGAACGCGCGCTGGTTTGCCAAGAAGGGTGATTTTGCCGCAAATATCAAGGAAGACAACGATATCAGAAAGCAGCTCAAAAAGCAGCTTTTTGCCGCGGGCATATCCAAGATTGAAACGGAGAGAGCGGCCAACAGGCTGACCGTCAACATATATACCGCCAAACCGGGCATCGTCATCGGCAAAGGCGGCCAGGGCGTCGAGATACTCAAAGCCCAGCTTGCAAAGCAGACCGGCAAGTCGGTGGTGCTCAACATCATCGAGATCAAGCGTCCGGACATTGACGCCCAGCTGGTGGCCGAAAACATTGCGTCTCAGCTGGAGCGCCGCATATCTTTTCGCCGCGCGATGAAGCAGTGCATCGGCCGCGCCATGAAGGGCGGCGCCCTTGGTATCAAGGCTATGTGCTCGGGGCGGCTTGGCGGCGCTGAAATTGCCAGAAGCGAGAAATACCACGATGGATCGATTCCGCTGCAGACGCTGCGCGCAGATATCGACTACGGCTTTGCCGAGGCGAGCACGACGTATGGACGGATCGGCTGCAAGGTCTGGATATACAAGGGCGAAATTTTGGGCAATCCGCTTCGGGATAAGTTCAAGACGCCGGAAGGAGGCAGCAAAGATGTTAATGCCAAAAAGGGTTAAGAGAAGAAGAGTGCACCGCGGCCGCATGAAGGGCAAGGCCACCAAGGGCAATGCCGTCACTTACGGCCAGTTTGGGTTGATCGCGACGCAGCCGGCATGGATCACGAGCAATCAGATCGAGGCCGCGCGTATTGCGATGACGCGTTACATCAAAAGAGGCGGTCACGTTTGGATAAAGATTTTCCCGCACAAACCGGTAACCGAAAAACCGGCCGAGACGCGGATGGGATCCGGCAAGGGCTCGCCCGAATACTGGGTGGCCGTCGTCAAGCCGGGACGCGTGATGTTTGAGATTGCGGGCGTTTCAGAAGAGGTGGCACGCGAAGCGCTTCGGCTGGCGGCACACAAGCTGCCCATCAAGTGCAAGGTCGTCATCAATGAAGACTTTGACGCTGCCGCATTTTCAAAGATGAGC
>CAZNVX010000030.1:0-13480 GCA_964576225.1 uncultured Christensenellaceae bacterium | reverse complement strand
TTCCTTAGTTCGCCGTCCGTTTTTGCCGGGAACGCATTCCTCAGCTCTTCGATCACGCTGCAGCCGGCATCCAGCCCTTCCTGCAGCTGGTCATAATAACCGGCCTTCACCCCTGCGCCCAGCGTGACGCAGCCTGAAACCGGCGCAAGCCTGCCCGCCGCAATGCGCAGCAGTGTGGTCTTGCCCACGCCATTCGGGCCAACCAGCGCGGCGCGGTTCCCCTTATACAGCCGCAGATCCACCCCTTCAAACAATGTTTTCCCGTCAAACGCCATCGAAAGACTCTCGGCTGTCAGCACATCGTCACCGCCCGCACCTGCGCCAAGACGCAGCGTCATGCGTGCCCGCTCGGCCTCCGGCCGCTCCACGCGTTCCATCTTTTCCAGCAGATGCGCGCGCGCCTGTGCTTTGATGAAGTTCTTGCCGCCGCCCGAACGCCCCCAGGTTTTATACCGTTCGATCACGGCCTCCTGCCTTTTAATCTCTCTCTGATTATGCTCATAGGCCTTTTGCTGAAGACGCCTTTGCTCCTGCCTTTTGTCGGCAAAGGCGGAATAGTTTCCTGCTTCCACACACAATGCGCCGTTGTACAAGCCGGCCACATGCGTACACAGCTGGTCAAGAAACCAACGGTCATGCGAAACGAGCACCACGGCGCCGCGCCAGCTTTTCAGATACCCCTCCAGCCACTCTGTCGCGCCCGCGTCCAGATGGTTGGTCGGTTCGTCAAGCAGCAGCAGTGTGGGTTTTTTTAGCAGCAGCCTGCCCAGCGCCAGCCGCGCACGCTGCCCGCCCGAGAGCGTGGAAACAGGCTGCTCAAACGTCTCCTCACCCAGCCCAAGCCCCTTTAACACACCGCCGATCGCGCTTTTGTAGCCGTAGCCGTCCGCCTCCTCAAACGCGCAGGTCACACGCTCATATTCGCGGGATATACGCCGCCACGCATCGCTGTCCGCCGCCGCGTGCGCCATATCATGCTCCAGCGTTCGCATGCGCTCCTCCAGCGCAAACACGCTGTCAAACACGGCCAGCATCGTCTGCCAGACGGTCTGCTCTGTGCCGGCGGGCACCTCCTGGCTCAGGTATCCCACGCCTGCGGGGTTCGCAATGCTGACCGATCCGCTGTCCGCAGCCATGTCACCGCAGATAATGCGCAGCATCGTTGTCTTGCCCGCACCGTTGGGCCCCACGAGGCCCAGGCGCTGCTCGTCCGTCAGCATCAGCGATACGTCGACAAGCACCTCATCCGCACCGAAGCTCTTATTGATTTTGTTTAACGCCAATGCGACCAAGGCCATCCTCCACCGTCAATCATACTTGTCATAATATACGGCTCATGTTCAGGCGGTCATTTCTAAAACGCCGTATGCCGTTCAACCAATCCGCGCAGCGTATCCGGGCTCACACCGCCCAAAGAATCCACGATCAGATCAGCGCCTGCAAGGCTCTGGTTGCGGTCAGGCAGCCGTATCCCGATCACACCCGCCACATTCGCCGCACGGGCGGCCGCGATGCCGCTGTCCGCATCCTCAATCACAACGCATTCGCTGCCGCTGACGCCAAGCTGCTGCATCGCCATCAGGAATATATCCGGCGCGGGTTTCGATTTGCCCGCCGCACAGCTCGATGCCACCGCATCAACATATGGCTCAAGCCCCAGCCGCCGGACGACATGCTGCACGTTTTCCCGCGTGGATGATGACGCAACGGCCACCTTCAGGCCGCTTTGCGCACAGCACTTGAGCAGCGCGACCGACGGCTCATACGGATGAAGCGTTCCGTTTGCGTAATACTCGTCCATCATGTTGGCTTCCGCGCGGGCAAGCTCATGCGGATCCCGGTCAAATCCGTAATTTTGCTGCAGCGCCATCCACATCTCCAGCGGCCTGATTCCGGTATAGCGGCTCTGCTCCTCCACTGTGAGTTCAAAGCCCAATTGCTTCGCCAGCCTCTGCTCATGCCGGATGTATTCATGCTCCGAATCCACCAGCACGCCGTCCATATCAAACAACACCGCTTTGAGCATACGTCCTCCCTCTCTAATCTATACAGTCAAAGTCCTTACAATAAAAATGCTGAAGCGGCCCAACACCTCAGCAGTTAAGAATTATATCATATCATATCAAGCTGTACAATGACCGGAGGGTCTGTTTTCAGACCAATAAAGCAATTGTCGGGGCCCGGTCAATAACGTTTTTTATTCCTCTTCTTCAAAATTCGGATCCCACACCACGTCGGAAACGACGGGCAGTTCTATCTCCGCTTTATCCGCGATACCGGCCAGTGCGGCCGCCACAGCATCCTCATCCGCATCCGGCTTGGCCATGTCGCCGAAAATAAACCATTCTTCATGCATCGTGATCTCTTTGCCCGGTTTCACGGTATACAACGGATCCAGGCATTCCAGCTCAACACCCCAGTACGACGTGTAAGTCTCCCATGAACAGCCGAGGTCCGGGTATTGCTCGCCTTTTTTGAACGCGTTCTTTTTGATAAAGCATTGCTCGTGGTTGAAGTAAGCCATCCAGCCCAGCTCATTGGGATAGCCGAACTTAAAGGCCGTCTTATCAGCCGGGTCGTTCTCCACGATGATGTAACGCTGACCCCACTTCACCCGCGGGTCGTTCAGCCGCGAATACGGCCAGGAAACATAGAACGTGTTGGGTAAGAGTCCGGTATTGCGCTGCGTGACGGGCAGCACCTCCCGCCCGTTCCTGGAGCCGACAGTCAATGACCATACCGCCATTTCAACCGGCCATGCGCCCCGATTGCGCAGCGTGTTTTTCACCAGCACCCGGTCGTCCTTTAGGTGTACCTCGATGATTTTTTGGATGTGTGTCCATTCCTCTTCTGCCTGTATCAGCCGAATGCCGTCAATCAGCACCTCGTACCGTGCCAGGGGTTCGTTGTCCGACATATAGCTTCTCGGATACGCCTCGGGACTGTGCCACACCCGATGACCGCCCATAATGTTCCATGTTTTTCCGTTCGGCAGCTTCTCTGCCATCTCGGGCGCGATCCCGAATATGTTCTTTCCGCCCGGCACGGAAAGATGGATAATCCTGGGTCCTTTTTCCAGCAGCGCGGCCAATTCAATATGCTCGTTGTAAATCTTTAAGGCCCTGCCCAGTCCTTCATAATCCTTTAACTCTTCAAAATACACGGCCATTGTCTTGCTCCTTCCATAATTTCATATTAACGCAACCCCATTCCCGGTATCCTTATCATCATACCACCTAAAACGATCATTTCGCAATCATGCCTTCTGCTATTATCGTGGTCTTAATTGATGAATAATACAAAAGGCACCGTCCGGCACAGGGCTTATGCGCCGGACAGCTCTTTTGCAGCGGGGATACCTTTTTAGCGGCATCCACCTTGGAAGGACGTCCATGGAGGTTGTCCGTTGCCTTCCCGGCAGTTTTTAAGACCGCCTGTTACTTGTGTTGTGCATACAAAGTAAATCATAAACAGGCTTGCGACAGCCTGTTTAAGCTTGATCAAACAATGTTCTTCCACCCGGTCAAGCCCGGGCTTCGTCCCGATGTATCAGTGCGTAAGACAGTGTTCCCATCTGTCGGCCACACAGCCATAAGCTCATATTAAATCTTTTGTTCTTCGTAACCCTCATTATAAAATATATTTTTTTTATTGTAAATAGTATTAATATATATTATATATTTATTGTCGTATTTTTTTATATTTGTTGATAAAATGGATTGATTTCCTCTAACAAACACTGAAAGGAACCCGTATGGAACGGTCCACGCCGGAATGCCTGATCAAGTTGAAGGCGCAATACAACAGCTTAAACCCTGCCACAAGAAAAGTGGCTGATTACATACTGGCAAACCCGGTCGCTGTGCTCGAGAACAATATCACCGAGCTGGCCGAAAGAATTGAGGTCAGTCAGTTCTCCATCATCAACTGCATCAAAACCACCGGATACAACGGCTACAAGGACTTTAAGCTGTCTCTTGCCAAAGATATTGACACCAGCACCACCACGCTTTTTGAAGGCTTTTCCGAGGATGATACGGCATACAGCATACTTCAAAAGGTCGCCCGCATTAAAATGCGCAGCATCAACGACACGCTGCACCTGGTTGATGAAGCCACGTTCTCAAGGGCTGTCGATATGGTGTCGTCCGCGCGCAAGGTGGAGCTGTCCGGCATCGGATATTCCTATTTTGCCGCCGACAGCGCCGCGATGAACTTTCTGCGGCTGGGCATCAACGCCAGCGCCAAGAGAGACCCGAACTATCAGAAGATGTCGGCATCGCTGCTCAGCAAAGGAGACCTTGCGATCGGCTTCTCTGTGTCAGGCGCATCAACCAGCGTGGTCTCTTCGCTGGAAATTGCCAAAAGCGAGGGCGCGGACACCATTGCCGTCACCGCGTTTGCCAACTCGCCCATCACGCGCCATGCGGATCT
Source organism: uncultured Christensenellaceae bacterium (assembly GCA_964576225.1). Lineage (GTDB taxonomy): Bacteria > Bacillota > Clostridia > Christensenellales > SZUA-584 > SZUA-584. The sequence continues at coordinate 9,046 of CAZNVX010000030.1, read as the reverse complement.
CGTGCTGATGACCACATACAGCGAGCCGATGTTTTTAAAGGATACCAACAACTCCATCGTCGAGCAGACTGTGCTGGTTTCTGCGCTGACCATGGCATTGGCGCACAGAGACAAGCCCAATGCGTTCTACTACCTGAGCGAATCCGCTTCAGTCATTCATAACAAATAACAGCCCGGTACAAAACCGGGCATTTTATTGGTTGCGTCTGCATTTGTTTAACCGTTGTCCGGAATATCAAACATTGTAAACGGGTGCCGGACAGGCTTTGATGAAAAGCACATGCGCGTGCCCGTGGTCGGATGATCCAAGCACACCTGATGCGCATGCAAGGCCAGCGGCGCCTTGATCTGCCGCGCGCCATATTTCATGTCGCCGTAAACGCTGGCTGAGACGTCGGCCATCTGCGCCCGAATCTGATGAAAGCGCCCGGTTATCAGCCGGATGCGCACAAGAAACAATCCATCCCGCTGCGCCAGCGTCTCGTATTCAAGCGCCGCCATTTTTGCGCCCGGCGCATCTTTGGCCGAAACGCGCGCGGTATGCGCCGCTTCGTCTTTGACAAGATAATGCTTGAGCGTCCCGGCGCGCTCCGGCGGCTTGCCAGTCAGCACAGCCAGGTATGTTTTCTCGAACGCGCCTGATTGTATCTGGGCTGTCAGCCGCGCAGCCGCCTTTGAGGTGCGCGCAAACACCATCACGCCGCCCGTCGGCCTGTCCAGGCGATGCACCAAACCCAGATAGACGTTGCCCGGCTTGGCGAACTTCTCCTTGATATACGCCTTGCCCAGGCTTTGCATATCCGCATCGCCTGACTCGTCCGCCTGAGACGGCACGCCGTACGGCTTTTCCACCACCAACAGGTGGTTGTCCTCGTATATCACGTTCATGGCTGCCAGCGAGACGCCGTGCCGCACGGCAGCAGCATGTCCGAATTCTTCTGAGGCAGCACCAGTGTGCCGGATTCTATCCGCCCTTTCGGCAGGCATTGCACCAGCATGTTTCTTGTCACCACATCGGAAAGCCCCGTGGTATACGAATTGACGATAAAGAACAGCGGCGTGTCAGACAACAGCGCCGCGCAGTCGCGGATGAGCGCAAACAGATGCTGTTCGATTTTCCAGACCCCCCCGTCGCTCCGCCCATATGACGGCGGATCCATCACAATGGCATCATAGCGGTGGCCGCGCCGCTGCTCACGCCGCACAAACTTATGACAATCGTCCGCGATAAAGCGCACATCCGCCCCTTCAAGGCCCGATAAACGGGCGTTTTCCTTGGCCCAGTCGTTCATGCTTTTGGCCGCGTCCACATGCACCACCGACGCACCGGCGGACAGCGCCGCCAGCGTGGCGCCGCCCGTATACGCGAACAGGTTCAGCATGCGCGCGGGCGTTACGCTCTCCGCAATGCGCTGCCGTATATACGCCCAGTTGGCCGCCTGCTCCGGAAACACGCCGATGTGCTTGAAGCCTGTGGGCCGCACATAGAGCTTCAGCCCGCAGAGCTCGATCGTCCAGCGTTCCGGCACCTTTTTGATAAAACGCCAACTGCCGCCGCCCGTATCGCTGCGGTCGTAAACCGCGTGCGGCCGCCATATATTTGGACGGGATTTCTCCCATATCACCTGCGGGTCAGGCCGCTGCAGCAGTATGCCGCCGACGTCCTCGAGCTTCTCGCCGTCACCCGTATCCAATACTGTATAGTCTTTTAATCCGTTTGCCGCAAACATCGTTTTCCTCCGTCCATTATCATACCATCCGGCCATTGTCCGCACAATAGAAAAGCGGCCGCCTTTCAAAGCAGCCGCCCAACGTCATTCAAATACTATATGAACGCGTCGATCACTTTTCGGAAAGGCATCGCCGGTGCGGTTCCCTTTTTCGTCACGGACAGCGCGCCCACCACGTTGGCAAACTCGGCCGCCGCGAACAGATCCTTGCCCTCGGCCAGCGCCGTGACCAGGCCGCCGTTAAACGCGTCGCCCGCGCCCGTGGTATCGATGGCCTCCACATTGCGCCGCGGAATCACCATGTCACGGCTGCCGCTGCGCACATAAGCCCCTTGCGCACCCATCGTGATCACGATTTCGTCAACGCCTTTTTTCTGGAATACATCCGCCGCACGGCGCGCATCGTCCATCGTCACCACCTCAACACCGGAAAGCACCGATGCCTCCACCTCGTTGGGCGTCAAGAGGTTGACTTTGGCCAGTATCTCATCGTCCACCTTGCGCGCAGGCGCCGTATTGAGCACCACCTGCACGCCATTCTTATGCGCGATGTCCACCACTTTCCAGTTGGCGTCCAGATTAACCTCCAGCTGAAGCAGTATAATCTGCGAGCTCTTGATGGCCGGCGTGGCGCGCTCTATATCCGCGTCGGTGATATTGCCGCAAGCGCCCGCCACCACGAGAATCTGGTTTTGTCCCGTCGTTTCATCCACCATGATCAGCGCAGTGCCTGATTCCTTTTGTTTATCCACAAATATCAGGTCGGTGTTCATGCCTTCCGAACGATAAAAATCCAGCGCGATCTTGCCAAAAACATCATCCCCCACTTTGGTGATCATGCACACGTCCGCGCCCGCCCGATGCGCGGCCACGCCCTGGTTGGACCCTTTCCCTCCCGGACCCAGAGCGAATGAGCTGCCGATAACCGTTTCCGCCGGTTTTGGCAGATGGTCTGCCCGGGATGCCAGATCAACGACGAAGCTTCCGAATACTGTTATCTTTCCTGCCATATCAGCCTCCATATCATATTGGCAGTATTGTTTCCGCCAATCATATATCACACCCCATATTATCAGCTTTCATATTCCCGTGTCCATAGTTTTATGCATAGTGATCAGACAAAACAAAAAAAGCGCGGCTCTTTACGACTGGCGGAAAATTGGGTATAATAACATTATTACACAAAAGGGTCGTGACATGAAAAGATTCTTACTGGTGCTGCTGATTGTGCTGGCAGCCATCGGCATACTGGCGGCATGCGCGCCTGCCCGGCAGGATATGGCTCAATACGCGCGGACACTTCCAGGCTGGGCGATCATCGTCGGCGCCGTGGTCATTTTTTTCATCGGCTTCGGCATCATCTGGAAGCTGATTCCCGGCTTTGTCAAGGTGCTTGCCGTTATCGCGCTGGCCGTGATACTGATCGGTTCGGCTTACGGGCTGTGGCAAAGCCCCTTGGCCGATAAAGCCAATGATCTGAGCCATCAGGCTGAAGAGCTGCGTGACGCGTATTTTGACAGCCATCCACCGACCGACTTGCCCGACTAAATCCCTCTTATCACCACTTCGCGCGCATATTTTCCGGCGGCTTCGGCCGCTTTTTTGATGGTTTCATGGCAGTGCGGCTCCGGGCTGAGCGAATGCCCGTCCGCCTTGCGGTACTGCTGCAACACATACCGCCGTGCGCCGCTGACCCGCTGCGCCATCGCCTCGATATCGGCCACGTCCAGCGTCGGCATGAATGTCGTACGGAATTCATAATCCGAATCGCTTTTGACCAGCATGTCGGCGCATCGCCAAACAGGCTCGTCACACAAATCAAAAGACACCACCCGGCCAAGCTGGCCGGGCGGCGCCTTAATATCCATCGCGACATAATCAAGATCAGCAAGCAGCGCTTCCACCACGTCAGGCTTCAAACCGTTGGTGTCCAGCTTCACGCGGTAGCCCATGGCTTTCACGTCACGTATCAGTTGCGGCAGATCCGGCTGAAGCGTGGGCTCGCCGCCGGATACCACCACGCCGTCCAGAAAGCCGCACCGCTTCTCCAAAAAGCGCATCACTTCCGCCGTCTCCAGCCGGTGTCCGCTTTTCCAGAGCGCGCGGTTGTGGCAATACCAGCAGTCCATGTTGCAGCCCGGCACAAACACCACGGCGGCGATCAGCCCCGGATAGTCAACAAATGAGTTTTTCACCAATCCGGCGATCTGCATATCCTACCTACATGGCCTCGGGAACGACGAACTTGACCCTTTCCCGGTATTCCTCTTTTTTGCCCTCGTTGTAGTTTTGCACAGGCCGCAAATAGCCAACCACGCGGCTCCACACCTCTGTCTTGGAGCCGCACTGCGGGCAGGCAAACTGTTCTCCCGCAATGTAGCCGTGCTCGTCGCAGACGCTGAACGTGGGCGTAATGGAAATATACGGCATCTGATATTTTGAGAAAATCTTCTGTATGATGCGCTTGGCCGTCTCAATATCCTCAATCCGCTCACCGAGATACAGGTGCTGCACCGTGCCGCCGGTATACAGCGACTGCAGCTCGTCCTGCAGCTCGATCATCTCCATGATATCGTCGGTGAACCCGACGGGCAGCTGCGATGAATTGGTATAGTAAGGCACCTCTCTGCCCGACGTGATGATATCGAGATAGCGCTCCTTGTCCAGTTTGGCAAGGCGGTAGCTGGTGCCTTCGGCGGGCGTCGCCTCCAGGTTGTACTGGTGGCCCGTCTCCTTCTGGAAGTCCTGCATCATCGCGCGCAGAAAGTTCATGATACGGACGGCAAACGCGTTGCCCTCGGGCGTTTCCACACCTTTCCCCAGAAAATTCAGCAGCGCCTCATGCATGCCGATAATACCGATCGTGTTGAAATGATTATACCAATACTGTCCGGAACGCGCTTTAACGTCTTTCAAATAAACGGCAGAGTAGGGGTAAAGGCCTTTTTCCGTTTGATGTTCGATCACCTTGCGCTTGAGCTCGAGCGACGTCCTGCCGATTTCGGCAATGCGCTTTAAGCGCGTGAAGAATTCCTCCTCCGTGCGCGACAGATAGCCGATGCGCGGCAGGTTGATGGTATAAACGCCGATGGAGCCTGTCAGCGGGTTTGAGCCGAACAGCCCGCCGCCGCGCTTGCGCAGCTCGGTCACATCCAGGCGCAGGCGGCAGCACATCGACACGGCATCCTCAGGCGACAAGTCGGAATTCACATAGTTGGCAAAGTACGGTATGCCGTACTTGCATGTGATCTCCATGAATTTATCCACCACAGGGTTGCTCCAGTCAAATTCCTTGGTGATGTTGATGGTGGGTATCGGGAACGTAAATACACGGCCTTTCGCGTCGCCCTCCAGCATCACCTCGCAGAACGCGCGGTTGAACATGTCCATCTCTTCCTGATAGTCACCATAAGTGGTGTCAAGATGCTGGCCCCCGATAATAACCGGATGATCCTTTAGCGTTTTGGGCACCTTGATGTCAAACGTTAAGTTGGAGAACGGGCACTGAAACCCGACCCGGGTCGGCACGTTGATGTTGAATATAAACTCCTGAAGCGCCTGTTTGATCTGATCATGCTCCAGCTTGTCCTTGCGTATGAACGGCGCGCAATATGTATCGAAGCTGGACCAGGCCTGCGCGCCCGCCGTTTCACCCTGTGTGGTAAACGTGGAGTTGACAATCTGCCCCAGGAAAGAGCGCAAACGCTTGGCCGGCTTGCTCTCCACCTTGCCGGGAATGCCGCCGAAGCCCTGCATCAGCAGCTGCCGCAAATCCCAGCCGGCGCAATACGGGCCGAAGAAGCCCAGATCGTGAATATGGCAGTCGCCGGACAGGTGCGCCTCCCGCACCTCCTCCGGATAGATTTCATGCAGCCAGTATTTTTTGGTAAACGCTTCACGGATATAATTGTTCAGCCCGTTCACGCTTTTTTGCGTGTTGGCGTTTTCCTTGATGTTCCAGTCCTTGTCGGACAGGTAGTTGGAAAACATATCGATGGTGGCGCCAATCAGTGCGTTGGCTTCGCGCGCACCCTTGCGCTTCTCGCGGTAAAGTATGTAAGCCTTGGCGGTTTTGGCGTGGCCGTTTTTGATCAGCACCCGCTCCACAATGTCCTGAATGTCTTCCACACCCGGACAGCGGTCTCCAAATGTGATCCGCGCGATATCCACCACCTGCTCGGTCAATTGCTGCGCGCGCTGATAATCCTCGCCGCCCACCGCTTTGGCCGCCTTGAATATCGCCTCCGTGATTTTCTTTGGCGCAAATGCTTCTTTCTGGCCGCTTCTCTTGAGTATGACTGTGAACATGATTGACCCCCACCCTATTATTTTTTATGTTATATGAAATGATATTATCTAAGTAAAACGAGGGACAGCGCTTGATATTACAGGCGGGCACACTGCCATATGCATCTACTTATTGTATGAATCATTATAGTGAATACAACATATAGTGTCAAGAGCGACAAGGGCCATTCTGTAAAAATTGTGGATAGTGTGGATAAGTATAGTTAATACAGCGCATCATTGGGCTGGTTTATGGACGATAGTTTCTCTTTTATCAGAACAATTGATTGCTTGGTGTTCATCAGCTGTCTGCCGCGATGCCGCAAACAGGGAGCTTCGCAAAGACTAAACGTATGGCTCTCGCTCATTCGATATAATTCCTCACCCGCAGCCTGGCGCCGATCTGCTCCGCGATGGCGCGGCATTTTTCGATCTCATCCGCCGCGATCATGTCCACCACCGACAGCACCGTTTCAATGCCCTCCCGCACACAGCTTTTGGCAAAGTCCAGCAGATGCGCGTAAGCCGCCTCACCATAAGCGCTGTGGCACAGCCGGTCGTATGCCTCCGCATTGGACGCGTTTAAGCTGATGGATACGGCATCCACCCGGCCTTTTAGCCTGGGCGCAATGTCTTCGCCCGCAAACGCGCTGCCCTGGCCGTTGGTATTGAGCCGCACATGCGCGCCGCGCTGCTTGAGATACCGCGCCACCGCAAGCAGCACGTCAAGCCGCATCGTCGGCTCTCCGAGCCCGCAGAATACCGCCTTGCGTACATCCGGCAGCTTCTCAAATTCCGCAATGATGTCCGCCGCCTCCGGCTCGCGGCCAAGCTGCAGGTCATACCCCCCCACGCCGCAGTATTCGTTTCGCAGGCAGAACGCGCAGTCGTTGGTGCACGCGTTGGTCAGGTTGATGTAGTATGCGTCGCCCAGCCTGTATATATATGTATTGCTCATGTTATCGCGTACAGTTCCTTTGCATTTCGGATATTGATTGCCGCCATCTCGTCTGCCGGTATGCCCTTGATCTCTGCCAGCTTCTCTATCACGTGGCGAACATTGGCGGGGTCGTTGCGCCGCCCGCGCACCGGTTCGGGAGAAAGATACGGGCAGTCCGTCTCAGCCATCAGCCGGTCAATCGGCACCACAGCCGCCGCCTCCACCACCTTGCGGGCGTTTTTAAACGTCACGGAGCCGGTGAACGAGACGCAAAGACCCATATTCACACAGATCTCAGCCGTTTCGGGGCTGCCTGAAAAGCAGTGCATCACGCCTTTGATCCCTTTGTGCTCGCGCAGTATTGCCAGCACATCCTGCGTGGCTTCCCGCATGTGAATGGCAACGGGCAGCTCAAGCCGCTGCGCCAGCTCCATCTGCCGCTCAAACACCTTTTTCTGCACGTCCCGCGGGGAAAAATCATAATGGTAGTCCAGCCCGATCTCGCCGATGGCCACCGCCTTGGGGTGAGCCGCCAGCGCCTCAAGCCGTTCGATATAGTCCGGCCCGGCTTGTGCCGCCTCATGCGGATGAACGCCGATCGCGGCATATATATAGTCCGTTTCTTGGGCAAGATTGAGCGCCTCGCGGCTGTCTGCCACCGTGCACCCCACCTCAATCATCCCCACGATGCCCATCTCCGGCAAGCGCCGGATCAGCGCATCGCGGTCTTGGTCAAACCGCTCACTCAGCAGATGCGCATGCGTATCAAACAGGCGCATCACGACACCGGCGCACCCGCCGGCAAAGCGCCGTCCAGCGTCACCAGCTTCAATTCGCCGTTCGCTTCCGCCGCCAGCAGCATGCCTTCAGATTCGGTGCCGAACAGCCTGGCAGGCTTTAAGTTCGCAACCACCACGATGGTCTTGCCTGCCATCTGCTCTGGGCTGTACCATTGGCGGATGCCCGACACGATCTGACGTGTCTCACCGCCCACATCCACCTGCAGCTTCAATAGCTTGTCGCTGCCCTCAATGGCTTCAGCCTGCGTCACCACGCCCACGCACAGCTTCACCTTCTTGAAATCGTCATAGGTGATCACCCCGTCGGGTGTTTCCTTGTGCTGCGCCGCCGGTTTTTCCGCAGCCGGCAGTTTCTTCTGCTTTTTGAGCGTGCGGTTGTCGGCAATCGCCTCCAGCGCCAATAGCTCCTTTTTGATATCGATGCGCGGGAACAGCGGCTCCGTCTGGCTCACGGTGAGCCCGCACACAGCCTTGCCGAATTGTGCCACGCTCTCCCATGATACCTTTCCGGCATCCTTAATGCCCAGTATGTCCTGTATACGCTGTGCCGTGCCCGGAATAAACGCCGTTAGCATCACCGACACGATGCGCAGCCCCTCGGCCAGGTGAACCATCACGCTGGCCAGCTGCGGCTTATTCGCCTCGTCCTTGGCCAGCACCCAGGGCGTGGTCTGATCGATATATTTGTTCAGCGTGCCCACATAGCCCCATATATCCATCAACGCGTCAGGCAGCCGCAGCGCGTTCATATGGGCTTCCACCGCCGCGGCCAGCGCCGCGCCTTGGGCCTCCACAGCCGCGTCGTATTCGGTGGCGGCAAAGTCAGACGGCACCACACCGCCGAAGTATTTGATGATCATCGCCGCCGTGCGCGACACAAGGTTGCCCAGGTCGTTCGCCAGGTCGCTGTTGGTGCGTGTCAAGAGTGCTTCGCTCGAATACAGCCCGTCCGCGCCGAACGGCACCTCGCGCAGCAGAAAGTAGCGCACCGCATCCACGCCGTACCGCTCGATCAGCTTCACGGGGTCCACCACGTTGCCTTTGGACTTGCTCATCTTGCCACCCTCCAGCATCAGCCATCCGTGGCCGAACACCTGCTTTGGAAGCGGCAGATCCAGCGCCATCAGCAGTATCGGCCAGATAATGGTGTGGAAACGGATGATCTCCTTGCCCACGATATGCACATCCGCCGGCCAGTATTGTTTGAACTTTTCGTCGTTGTCTGCGAGATACCCCAGCGCGGTAATATAGTTGGACAGAGCATCTATCCATACATACACAACATGATC
>CAZNVX010000029.1:0-13483 GCA_964576225.1 uncultured Christensenellaceae bacterium | reverse complement strand
GCCGCGCCTTTAGAGCTGGGGCTTGCGGATATCGGCAGCATCACGATGTCTCTGGGTGTAGCGGCATTACCAGAGCATGGTTCAAGCGGGGAAGAATTGCTCAAGGCAGCTGACAAAGCATTGTATTCCGCAAAGAAGGGTGGACGCAACCGAGTGGTGACGGCACGTGTACCGAGAAGAAAAGCGGCTGTCAGACCGTCTCCGCGTGACGGCTCGCCAATGACCGGAGGCGCCGCCTGAGGCGGATAAAAATGATGTAGATCACGGTGTGTCGATGTGGCAAAGGGCTGCGCGTGAGCAACCCGATAAAAGCGATGAACATAATGAATAAATGGCGCTGACTCGGTTCATAATATCTTATGAGGTGGTGAAGGAAGTGTTATATTGGCACGGACTTGACAACCCCGAGCAGCGCCTGGAATTGAGTGCTGTGGTTTTAAGTCCAGGTGACTGAGGAGCCGGATGGGTTTGTATGCCCATCCGGCGTATTTATTTCACAGAAGGGAACAGCAGCCTGTCGGTTAAACCGAGCACCAGCGCCGCGAATGAATCCAAGTCGGAACCCGTCAGCTCCGCATAGGCGCCGCCTACCTCGCCAAGACGCGCCAGCGTGCCAATGATGATAAAGAACGCTGCGAACTGTTCCTGTGTGTCCGCAAAGCCCGGTATGCTGTCGTCCAGCCGCCCCTGCTCAAGCACGAGACGAAAGACGTCAAAAAGCTCGCTGCTCAGCGCTGATATCTGTTGCTCATAGACGCTGTTGGGCGCTGAGCCTCTCGCAACGCCAATCTGGGACATCACGCGAAAGGCATCCGCCTGCGTACGGGCACAGCGCCATGCCGCCAGCCGCATGCGCCGAAACCGCTCAAGCCCGTTGGGGGCGTCCTCGTCCGCCGCTCGGATGCCGGCCAGCAGCCGCTGCATGCCGCGCAGCACCACGGCGTAATACAGCGTCTGTTTGCCTTCAAAATATTGATAGACCGTTCGTTTGGTAAACTCCGCCGCGGCGGCGACCTCGTCCATTGAGGTATGCTCATACCCTTGCCGGGAAAAAAGCTTTTCCGCTGCCGATATGATCGCTTCCTCACGCATGAGCTTTTCTCTTTCACGCCTTGACACTGACATTTTCACGCTCCTGGTTGACAAATTTACAAAAAAGGTATACTGAGGGTATACAAAAGGACTACTAGTATATATAATATACTAAAAGTATATCAAAACGCGCTGTGGCTGTCAATTGCCAGGCGGGAGAGGAAGGAATAATGGGAGATTATGTAAGGGTGGCGGGCGTCATCAGCAGCGGGCGTGACGGCAGCCACAGCGCGGCGATGGTGAGGGCGGCCATGGAGGGCGCGGCCGCAGCAGGGGCGCAGGTGCAGATCATTGAGCTGCCCAAGCAGCGCATCGGGTATTGCATGGGCTGTTTGGCCTGTATGAAAGCGGGGCAATGTCATCAGGAGGACGATTTTGCGGCTGTCAAGCAGACACTGTGCGGGGCGGATGGCATCGTGTGGGGCGCGCCGGTGTACGGGGGGGCGCCGAATGCGATCATGAAGAATCTGGTTGACCGTCTTGGCATGCTGGAGGTATTAACCTCGTCACTGGGCGGCAAGCATATGGCGGGCATTGCTGCCGCCAGGTCGGCGCGCACCGCCCGCAAAGTGGCCAGAACGCTGTCCCGGTTTGGCAGCAGCGGTACGTTTGCGCGCAGCCGCGCATCCGGCTATCTGGGCGAAGGGTTTTCGGGCGGCAGAACGGCGGATGAGCGCGTGCTTGAAAAGGCGCGGCGTTTGGGCGCGCGTCTCGTGCAAGACATTGTCCAAAAACGCCGGTACCCGTTTCAGAGCCTGCCGCAGCGTTTGCTGAGCCGTTTATTCTTGCGGCCTGCATTCTGCCGGTATATACTGCAGAACCGGGAGGGTGATGCCAGGGCGTTGTACGACAATCTGCACAGGCGGGGTCTGCTGGCGTAACGTGGTTGTGCATCGAAAAGAAAAGCGCGGGGGGTGAACTTCCGCCCGCGCTGCAAAGCTTTTGTGTGACTAAGCCGCCATACCCAGCTCTGATGCAGTCACCACGCCGTTGGCCAGCGCTTCACGCTTGAGCTCGTCGTACAGCCCCGCGTAGGTGGTGCCAAAATACGGGCCGGTGTAGAATATGCCGAGTATGCCGAAGGTTAAGCCGGTGAGTATCGCCCAGCCGATAAAGCTTAAGAACATCACGAATATTTTGCCCTTGTGCCCCTGCGTCATGCGCATCGAGAGTTTTAACGCATCGGTGGCCGTCACGGTCGGGCAGTCGGCCAGTATGTACGGCGTCATGAAATACGCCAGCGCTTTGATGATGCCGGGGATGATAAACAGCAACGACCACAGGAAGGTGAAAAGCCCCATCCACAGCATACCGCCCACATGCCGCCAGTAATTTGAAAAGCCGTTTTGGAACATGCCGCCGATGTCGGCCGCCTCGCCGCGGTAAACGCGCAGCGTAAAAGAGTTGTATCCCACACAGACTGGCAGCACGACGAATATGGTGACCAGTGTGGACAGATTGCCCAGAGACACCATCATAGAATTGACAGGCATGTAAGCCCCGTATCCGTAACCGAGTGCCATAAAATTTCGGATCATGACCGGAAAAGCCATGAGGCTGTAGATCACCGATATCGCCGATGAGATGACCATCACCAGCAGCAGCGCGACCACGGATACGCCGTATTGCGCCTGGAAACCGGCTTTGGCCTGTTGCTTGATTTCTGCACGCAGTTTCATGATTATACCCTCCAAATAAATATAATAACAATAGCATTATACGCCTGCGCAGGCTGCCGTACAACCACCCGCGCGCCGTTTTTGCAGAAATTTGATGAGAAATGCGGCGGAGCTGGAGGACGGCAGGACTGTTACAAAGAATTGCCGCTGTGGCTGCAAAAACCTTGATATTTATATCACAAAGTGGTATAGTGAACATAATTGATTTTGTTGTTCGGCATCATGAAATCCCATCATTTGCCGCATCTTCGACCACTTTTTGTTCAGCATCGTGTTCCACACAAAAAACGCACTTGAAAACTGGCAGAATGGTGATTAAAGCAGCTTATTCTATGTACGAATGATATGTGCTGTTGTTGTTCGTGGATTCGTTTATAAGCACTGTCTTTGTGTTTTCGTTTTCCATTAAAGCTGAGGAGGAACGATGCTATGCACTTAAACGAAATTATCCGCAGGAAAGGAAAGACGCCGGATAAACTGATTGGCATACTTCAGGAGTATCAGAAATCACGAAACAGGAACTATCTGACCAAGGAGGACTTGAAGGCTGTGGCCGACCAGATGGGTCTTCCGGAGAGCCGGGTTTACAGTGTGGCGACGTTTTATTCGCTGCTGTCCACCAAGCCAAGGGGAAAACATGTGATCCAGATATGCCGCGATGTGCCCTGTTATGTGAACGGATCCTTTGACATCCGTGAAGAGCTGGAGACCATGCTGCAGATCAGTGTGGGGGAGACGACGGAGGACGGCGTGTTCTCTCTTGAATATGCCAGCTGCCTTGGCTATTGTGAGCTCGCGCCGGTGATACGGATTGATCAGAAGTTATACGGCCACCTCAACAGCGACAGGCTTGGCGAGGTGATTGCCGAGTACAGGAGGCTTTGATATGGAGCATTTGGAGAAAAAGTTGCTGACGAAAAGGTTTGGGCGCATTGATCCGCTGTCCATCGATGATTATATCGAGCTGGGCGGTTACGCTGCTCTGAACAAGGCGCTGCGGATGACGCCCGAAGAGATCGTGGAAGCTGTGTCAGCTTCGGGTCTTAGGGGACGCGGCGGCGCCGCCTTTCCTGTAGGAAAAAAGATGCAGGCTGTGCAGCAGGCAGAAGGGCCGGAAAAATTTCTGATATGCAATGCGGACGAAGGCGAGCCGGGCAATTTCAAGGACAGGTATCTGATGGAGAACGACCCGCATCAGATACTGGAGGGTATGCTGATCAGCGCCTATGCCGTGGGCGCCTCCAAAGGTTTCATATTCATACGCGGCGAATATGTGCGGGCAATCTACATCATGCAAAGCGCGCTCAAAATGGCTGCGGAGAAAGGTTATTTCGGCAAGGGTATACTTGGCTTCGACTTTGACTTCCAGATTGAAATTTACACCGGCGCCGGTTCCTATGTGTGCGGCGAGGAGTTTGCACTGATGCTTTGCATTGAGGGGAATCCGGCGAGATCCACGTTCAAGCCGCCGTTCCCCACCACCGAGGGGCTTTACAACAAGCCGACGCAGATAAACAACGTGGAGACGTTTGCCAACCTGCCGCATATTGTGCTGGACGGAGCGGAAACGTTCGCAGCGATTGGCACCGAGTATTCAAAGGGCACCAAGCTGGTCAGCCTGTGCGGCAACGTGCGGCGCAAGGGGCTCTATGAAGTGCCGTTCGGCGTGCGCATCAAGGATATTATCGAACAGCTGGGGGGCGGCGTGCCCGGGCACAGCATCCGCATGGTGCAGCTGGGCGGCGCATCCGGGCCGTGCCTGCCGCCTATCATGCTGGGGCTCCGGCTGGATTACAAGGAGATGGTGGACAATGATCTGGCCATTGGCTCGGCCGCTGTGATCGTGGTTGACGACCGGTCTGAGGTGCTTGACATCGTCCGGAACACACTTGAGTTCTTCCAGCACGAGTCCTGCGGCAAGTGCACGCCGTGCCGCGAGGGTATTATGCACCTGCTGATACTGCTCGACCGCTTCATACTGGGCGTGGCAACCAGAAAGGACTTGGTTCTGCTCGAATCACTTGCCGAGACAATCCGCCTGACGTCCATCTGCGGCCTTGGGCAGGCGTCACCGACATCCTTGAGAACCACGCTGAAGTATTTCCCAGAAGAGTATACGTCACGCATCAAAAAACACCTGGCCAGGACGGTATAGGGAGGAGGACGCGATGGAAACTGTGCATGTAAGGATCAATAACAAAGAACTGGATGTGGAAAAAGGGACGTTGATACTGGACGCCGCAGCGATGGTTGGCGTGGATATTCCTACGCTGTGCTATCATCCTGATCAGGAGATCAAGGCAAACTGCCGGGTGTGTGCCGTGGAGGTGGAGGGATGCCCCACGCTGCCCGCCGCCTGCGGCACTGTGGTGGCGGATGGCATGGTGGTGAAGACCAATTCGCTAAAAGCGCGCGAGGCACGCAAAATCAATATTGAGCTACTGCTTTCAAACCATAATATGAGCTGCACGACGTGCATCCGCAACGGCAATTGCGAGCTGCAGAAGATCGCCGCCGAGCTGGGCATCCGCGAAACGCGTTTTGACAACATCATGGTGCTGGAGCCGAAGGATGAGAGCAGCCCGTCCATCATACGCAATCAGAACAAGTGCATTAAATGCGGCCGGTGTATTCAGGTATGCTCTCAGGTACAGGGTCTGGCGATACTCGATTATATGGGGCGCGGACACACCAGTGAGGTGAAGCCGGCATACGGACGTTACCTAAACGATGTGGCGTGTGTGGCGTGCGGGCAGTGCTCGTCGCTGTGCCCGGTGGCGGCGATCACCGAGAAGGAGGATATCGAGAGGGTGTGGGCGGCGATCAACGACCCCGCTAAACACGTGGTGGTGCAGACGGCGCCGGCGGTGCGCGTATCGCTCGGCGAGGAGTTTGGCATGGAGCCGGGCAGCATCGTGACGGGTCAGCTGGTGGCTGCGCTGCGGGCTTTGGGCTTTGACGCGGTGTTTGACACCGATTTCACGGCCGACCTGACAATCGTTGAAGAGGGCAACGAGCTGCTCAAAAGGATGAAAAAGGGCGGTAAGCTGCCCATGCTCACGTCATGCAGCCCCGGCTGGATCAACTTCATCGAGCAGTATTACCCGGAACTGCTGCCGCATGTTTCCACGTGCAAATCGCCTCAGCAGATGTTCGGCGCGCTGGCGAAAGGGTATTATCCCGAAAAGATCGGCAGAAAGCCGGAGGATATTTTCAGCGTGTCAGTGATGCCGTGCACAGCCAAGAAGTATGAAGCGCAGCGCCGTGAGATGAGCCTTAACGGCAAGGATCCGGACGTGGATGCGGTGCTGACGACGCGTGAGCTCGGGCGGATGCTGCGTCAGGCGGGTATTGATTTCTCACGCATGGAGGAGGAAGACTATGACGCGCCGTTCGGCATATCCACCGGCGCGGCGGTGATTTTCGGCGCGACGGGCGGCGTGATGGAGGCGGCACTCCGGACGGTATATGAAGTGGTGACGGGCGACACGCTTGAGAACCTTGATTTTTATGACGTGCGTGGCCTTGAGGGCATCAAGGAGGCGCAGATACTGCTGAAAGGCAAGCCGGTTAAGGTGATGGTGGCGCACTCCCTTTCCTGCGCACGGCAAATCATGGAGATGATCAAGGACGGCAAGGCGGACGACGTGGCGTTTATTGAGATTATGTGCTGCCCGGGCGGCTGTATCGGCGGCGGCGGCCAGCCTTACGGTGTGACGGATTTGCGGCGGCAGCAGCGCATCGACGGTACGTATCAGGCGGATGAAGCACTGCCCCTGCGCAAGTCGCACGAGAACCCGGCCATTGTGAAGCTCTACGACGAATTTCTGAAGGAACCGCTGGGCGAACAGTCTCACCGGCTGCTGCACACGCGGTATGTGAAGCGGAAGCATTGATGGCAAGACGATAAAGCGCCCTGTAACAAAACGCGGGGCGCTTTTTGCGCGGTATAAACGCAGCAGGGACACATGGCGGTTTTGGGAATAGAATATTCCATAAGTTAAACGCGGCAGAGGGCGGCCTGCGGTTGGGGGGTACAGCGATGGGGGATCAGGACGGCAAAAAGACCGGTAAGAATGGCTCTTCGGCTGACAATCTGGCCGGGTGCGAGGTGACCGTCGAGAAAATTGACAAGCTGAACAGCATGTTTGCACCCAAGATCTGGCTGGAGGTGCTGCCGTCGCAGCAAGGCACCGTTCTCGCCGCGATACTTGCCAACATCATGTCGGAAGGGCTGACACCCAGTCAAAAGAACATACTGGGTGATTTTATCAACTCGCTCGGCGCGCTGATTTCCTACAGAGCCGCGCGGGACAGCGCTAACCCCGGTGTGTCTCCGTAAGCGCAGGTTTTAAGAAGGATGAGTGCGCTGCCTTTCATAGTTGCTTAAAGGTGCTGCTCTGGGAATCAGCAAACAGCTATTCGGCCACCATAGCGGGTTTCATGATAAGCCGGATAGGTAAAGCAGGCTTTGCAGCTTGATTGACAGCACCAACGAAAAACATGTCTTGTTTAGGAGAATAAAAAGCGAACGAGCATGTTGAGCCAGATTGCCCCAATAGTTCCTTTTTGGGCATAAACGATATCCGACATCAATCTTCATGTAACCGCCAGCATGGCAGATGGGATAGAAAGACATCTGCAGCTTGTGTTGCCAGGAAAAACCTCCGGCCGAGTTTTCAATATAGCAAATGCCCTCGTGTATGCTGCTGGAAGCAACCGTTCTGTCAAATACTTTTTAAGTTTACACACGTTCATCACAACCCCAAAGAATACGCAGCTGATAGTACACGGCAATGCTGTGTAAACACACATAGCAGGACAACCCGATGCAACACGTTGGCACCCTTGTTACGACCGGCTGATGATGGCTGCCGCGTCCTTGCGGCGGTTACCGGATCTCCTTGACGCGGCCGACGGTGCCGTCCGAGAGCATCACTTTGATGCCGTGGGGGTGCCGGGCGGAGTTGGTGAGTATGCGGCTGACCACGCCTTCTGTGAGCATACCCGTGCGCTGATGCGGCTTTTGCACCACCATCACCGTGGCGCC
The DNA here is from genome assembly GCA_964576225.1 of uncultured Christensenellaceae bacterium. Lineage (GTDB taxonomy): Bacteria > Bacillota > Clostridia > Christensenellales > SZUA-584 > SZUA-584. Next base: position 5,662 of record CAZNVX010000029.1, on the reverse strand, counting down.
TATTTTGATATCGCTTCTCTTTGTGCCGTCCATATGCGAGTCCTTTCAGTTTCCGTTGCTCCACGTCACCAGAATATCGGTGAGCAGCGCGGCGGCGGTGGACAAATTGTCCGTATCATGGATGTCGTTACAGCAATGATAACGTCGTCGATATAAGCGTACTCGCCGGTTTGACAAAGCTTGACGCCCTTTATATTAACAGCAACGGCATTGAGGATATCAGCGCCCTGGCGGGTCTGACCGATATGAAGGATCTCAAAATATGGGGCAATAACATCACTGACATCAGCGCTCTTTCCGGTATGCAAGATTTGTGGGCGCAAGGTAATCAAATTACGGATATCAGCGCACTTTCTGGTATGACAACGGATCTATACCGTCTTTACTTGGATGATAACCAGATAACTGACGTTACACCGCTCGCTGGAATGACAAAGCTATCACCTCTAAAGCTTGAAGGCAATCCCATCGAGGACTGCAGCCCATTGGCAGATATCTATCCGAATCTGGGGGAAAGGGACTTCAAGATCAAGTAGGGAGAATTAACAATGTCTCGCGCGAAAGCGTGTGGTTATAGGCAAAGAAAACGCCCTTGAAAGCGCAAGGGCGTTTTTCATAGCCGCTGTCAGCCGATATGGCAACGGTCATGGCTGGATGCTCAGCGTTTACCAAGGCTTTTTGGTTGTTTTCGCCGGATAACAGCCAACGCCGCAGTCAGCGCCGACAGGCCGCACAGCACCCACACCCATGTGAAATCCTGCCCCGTGGTGGGCAGTGCCGCCGCCTCAATGGTTACGTCGTAGCTCACACTCACGCCATCCACCGTGTAGGTGATGGTGGAAGTACCCGCCTTGAGTGCGGTGAACGTGTAGCCGTCCCGCGAGAAGTACGTGTTGTCGAAATCCCACGTTCCGCCCGTGATGCTGGGCGTCAGCGTGATGCGCCCGCCCGTGTAGATCTTGCCGTCTGCCACCGAAGAGGAAAGAGAAGGCGAAGGGGCTGCTGTGATCGTATAGCTCACGCTCTGCCCCCCGACTGTGTAGGTGATGGTCGACGTGCCGGCTTTGAGTGCCGTAAACGTGGCCGGGCTGTTGAACGTTGCCGAGAAGTATTCTTCATCCCAGTCCCATGTGCCGCCCGGGATGCTGGGTGTGAGCGTGATACGCCCGCCCGTGAGAATATTGCCGCCGGACACGCTGGATGTGAACGAGAGAAAATGAGCTGTCAGAGAGTAACCGATGCCTGAAGTGAGCTCATACGTCTCAGTGGCGGACACTGCCACACCCGAATCGGTCCAGCGAACAAACGGTGCGCCCGCGTCCGCAACGGCGGTGACCAGCGGGGCATCTAAGAAATATGGGTTGAATAAACGCAGCTCCACATACCCGCCGCCGTTGGCCGTGACGGAGATGGCCGCACCGGAATAGACGGCCTGTATGCTTGTCAGGCGGTTGTCTGAGCAATCCAGCTCGGCCAATGCCGCCAGCGCACGCAAATCCAGTGAAGTCAGGCGGTTCCCTCGGCATTCAATATGCGTCACCGCGGGATTATTGGCAAAGCTCAAGGATGCGATTTGGTTGTTATCACAATACAGCCGGGTCAGCGCGGTGTTGCGGGAGATATCCAGCGCGGTGAGCGCATTGTCATTGCAAGTGAGCTGTTCTAAAGCGGTGTTGGCACGGATATCCAGTGCGGTGAGCGCATTGTCGCTGCAAAACAGGACGGTCAGCAGCGGATTGTCGCTGACATCCAGCGCGGTCAGTTGATTGTAACCGACCATGAGATCTGTCAGTTCGGCGTTGTGCCGAACATTCAGCTGCGAGAGCAAGTTCTGAGCGCATTGCAGTGAAGTCAATACCGCGTTATGGCTGACATCCAACGACGCCAGCCGATTGGAGCTGCAGTGAAGATTTCGCAGTGCGGCGTTGGCGGATACGTTCAGCGCAGTCAGTTTATTGCTGTTGCACTGTATGCCCATCAGGTTCGGCGCACCGCTTAAATCAAGCGCGGTCAGAAGGTTGTCCGAGCAATATATATTGGCGAGCGATGTATTGCCCGACAGTGTGAGCGACGTTAAGCTGTTGCTGAAACAGAATATCGTCTCGAGCGCAGATGCCCCGGAAACATTGAGCGATGTCAGATTGTTTTGGGTGACGAGCAAATAGGTCATCTGCGATAGACCGCTCAGATCCAGCGGCCCCGCCAGTGATTTGTTGTACCACATGCCCGAAGCCCCGATGGATACAACGCGGTACGGCTCTGTGGATGACCATGCCACACCGGTCCATGTGGCCGGGTTGTCCGGGTTGTAGGCGGCGTTGATCCGCTGGCCGTTCGTTTGGCTGGATATCGCTGAGGGCTGGTTGAGGAAGGCTCTCAGTTTTGAGAAATCGTTGGCGTTGTAAACGGGTAGTACGCTGATGGCAATGGTATCGGTATCCGTTTGAGGGCCGCCGCTGCCGGAAAGGCCCAGGTCATTTGATACAATCTGCAAAGCGGCCGCGCCGGTGAAGCCCGGGGTGGGGGCAATCGTCAGCCCGTACAAGGCAAAATTGATAACCGGGATGGTTCCCTGGAACGTCGTCGTTGAATCAGCTGTTCCGTCGCCAACTAAAAAGCTTAAACCTGATGTGCTGCCGAGTGTAATAAGGCCGTTGCTGGCAGTCAGTGTCACTTGGATTGTGCCGTCGCCCGCGTCCACATCGCTGACAGTGATTTCATTGCTGTTTCCCGATGAGAAGAACAGCGTCCCGTTTTTCGTCATCGTCTGAGCGCCCGGTACATGGTTGACCGGCGGGTCGTTGACGGCGGTCACGGTCAGCGTAACGGTAGATGAGTCTGTCAACGGGCCTCCGTCGCCCGTATGCCCGTTGTCGTTTATAACAACGGTGAGCGTCACGTTTGAAGTTGCGTTGGGCGCGGTTGTGAAGGTGACGCCTGATGACGCAATAAATGTATTGATGGCTGCGATGGTTCCGGTCAGCGTGAGCGAGCCTGTGCCGCTGCCGGCTGCGGTGACGCCGCTGCCGGAGCCGGCGCTCAGCGTGCCGCTGGGTACGGAGAAGGTCACGGTGACGCTGCCTGAGCCTGCATCCAGGTCGGCAAAGCTGATACCTGTCAGCGCAGACGGGATGTCTTCTGTGACACCGATGAAGCCCGGAACGGTGACGATGGGCGGCTGATTGTCCGCCGCGAAGCCAATGGCTGGGAACAAACAGAAAACGAGCAGCATGGCCGTGATGACGGACAGCGCCTTGAACGCAGAAGAGTTATTCATATGCACCTCGATGAGTTGTAATGAGACGATAGCTGTTGTTATTATACACCAAAAAACCGTGTGCGGCGAGTGTCAGTGTGTATTTTTATATGACGAAGCAGATGAATGGATGTTTAATTTTCGGACAGCTTTTTCATGGCATCCTCGGAGAGACGGTATACCGTCCAGTCGCTCATCGGCTCAGCTCCAAGCGAGAGATAGAAGTCGATGCTCGGTTGATTCCAGTTAAGGCACGCCCACTCAAGGCGTCCGCAGCCGCGTTCCACAGCGATGGCCGCCAGCCGACGCAGAATCGCCTTGCCAAAGCCGCGCCCGCGGTATTCGGGCAGCACGAACAGGTCTTCCAGATAGATGCCTGCGCGCCCGAGAAACGTGGAGAAGTTGTGAAAGTACAGCGCGATACCCACCTCGCGGCCGTCTGCCACGGCGAAGAACACCTCGGCCTTCTGTTTCTCAAATAGCACTCGCGCAGCAGCGCTTCGTCCGCCGCCACCAGATGCTGCATGTGCTCGTATTCGGCCAGCGCTTTGATGAATGATAGAATCAGGCCGGTGTCGTCCGGCGTCGCGCCGCGGAAGGCAGGGCTGCAGTGCATGGTGTCACCTCGTGTCCGTTTTACTCACATTTTATCGTAACTTGCCTGTTTATTGCAACCGTTAGTGTGTTTTCCCGCCCGGCGGCGGAGCAGCACAGCTGTGGCCGCTGCGCCCCGCACCGCCGACAGCAGGATCGCTTGCGTGACGACGGACAATGTGTTCATATCGATCACCGCTGATACAAATTATTGGGGTTAATGGAAAGACAGCGCTCAAGTGAATGCAAATGTAACTATGTGGTTGGCCATACTTACTGCATGAGTTTATTTTAGATCTTTAATGCCTTTGGTTTAAAGACCATATCATAAATTTTGTCGTATTTATTGTTTGATACAGGATGGTTTTTTGGAAAGCATCATTTATGAGAGGTTTTGAAAAAAGGAAAGGCTTTAATATTGGCGATAAAGTGGCGCTGCCCTTAAGAATCCCGCTGGAGGCACTGCCTCCAGACCTCCGCTTATTAGCTTGAAGAATAAGAAGCAAAAGATAAACCTGCGCCGTGGCTTTAAAAAGATTCTAAAAATATGTCTCTCCAATCAGGTTGGTATAGTTATCAAATGAGATTAAAGAAGCAAGATTAGCGCATGGCTGTAAGCTCAGCAAAACATATTATCGGCTTCGGGCATAAAGAAGCCCCGCTGCCGGATAGAGGCTGCAGGCGGGGCGTTGTCCCGAGGCGGTATGGTGCCAGGCTTATTCTGCCCGTCTTCTGAGCATTGCGCCGCCGATGATGTAGAGCACCGGCAGCACCAGGCCAAGCAGACTCCATACCGAGAAGTCCATGAGGGTGATGATCAGCATGATGCCCGCCGCGATAATGCCGGACACCACAAAGAACGTCGCCCGTTCTCTGTCATCCGTTTTGCGGAAGCCCAGCGCGCCGAATATCAGCTCTAGCACGCTGGCAATCAGCAGCAGCACCAATCCGGTCGCCCAATAGTTGGCGGTGCCGTCGGGATTGATCAGCGCCACAATGGATATCACGGCGGCGATCACGCCGTATATCACCATGAGCAGACTGGTTTCCTTGAGTAAAAATTTACTTTCAGACATCCGTTCAGTTTCCTTTCGCAAGAGATTTGGCACGCATGATAAAACTATGCCATTTATATTTTCTGTGCTTATCGGAAAAATATACTGCGTTGAAACGTCAATAAAAGATAATAGTGGAATTAATGCGATTTTATGACTTGTGGCGCCCGAAAGTCGTTGAGAGACACATTGTTTGGCGCTTGTCAGCGGATACCGCCCGCACCCCGCGCATCCGAATGGCAACCAAGCCTTTGCCATAACCGTTGCAGATACAGATATATGTGTGTGTACGTTACTGTTCTTTCTTCCTTTTTGAATAAAGAGAGAGGTTGGCGCAAAGCACGGCGATCATGCAAAAGAATATTGTAACGGCAGACCATATCGGCAGCCCGCCCAGCGCGCTGACCAGCAGGTTGGCAACGGAGATCAGCACAGCTGCCGCCGAAATGATACAGGCGATGCGTGATTTATTATCCATACAACCCTCCTTGTTTACATCGGCTACGCCTGGTCAACGGCTCCTGCTTCGGCTGCGCGGCGTCTGGGAAGGAACGAATCGATCAGCGCAACGGCAACGCCGGACAGCACCGCCAGCGCGCCAAAGACAGTCCTGAGCGTGATGGATTCCACCTGGCCGTTTGCGCCGGGAATCATCAGGGCGAACGCTGTTGCGAATATCGGCTCCATTGTGTATATCAGCCCGGCCACAGAGGGAAGCGTGTATCGGAGGGCGACGATCTGCCCCACAAAGCTGACG
>CAZNVX010000028.1:4323-13497 GCA_964576225.1 uncultured Christensenellaceae bacterium | reverse complement strand
GCATGATTAAAGGGGGCGGGCTAAACGCGGCGGACCGCGCGGAATTAAAAGCCCTGCTTGACGAGCTGAACCGGGAAGAAGGTGGCGCATGATGACAGGCGTGCTTAAAACGCTGCTGGAGATCACCGCGTATGCCGGCGTTCTGTTTGGCGTGATACTGGCAATAAAGAAGCTGCTGGGGCGGCAGATGTCCGCCTCGCTGCACTATCTGCTGTGGCTGCTGCTGGTGGCGCGGCTGCTGATGCCGGTGACAATTGACAGCGGCCTGACTCTGTTCGTGCTGCCACAGGAGCCGGCGGCGGTGCAGCCGGCGTCTCCGGCGGACGGCCAGCCGGGGCTTGAGCTGAAAGAGAGCACGGGCGGGACGGCATATGCGGCGCAGCCGAAGGTGGTGCAAACGAACAGTGAATACGCCCGTTCAGGCGGCGATACCGGCGCTGTGGTTCCCGCGGCTGCAGCTGCGAAGCGAGTAGACTGGGCGGCGTTAGCCTTTATTGTGTGGCTTGTTGGCATGGGCGTTTATTTCGGCGCGCTGGCCTGGCTGAACAGGCGCTTTTGCCGCCTTTGCCGGCGCGGCGCTGTGGCCGCCCCCGGCTGGGTGACGGAGATGGCGGCGGCGTGCGCAAAGGAGCTGTCTATTCGGCGGCGGATTAAAGTGTGCGTGCAGAACGGTCTGAACTCCCCCGCGCTGACGCTGTCGCTGCGGCCCAAGCTGCTGCTGCCGCAAAGCATGCTGGACGGCATGAGCAAAGCGCAGGTGGCGCTGGGCATACGGCACGAGCTGACGCATTACAAGCGGCGTGATCATCTGGTGAGCCTGCTGCTGCTCATTCTGCGCGGCGCTTACTGGTTTAACCCGATCATCTGGATTGCTCATAAGATGATGCTGGCGGATATGGAGGCGGCCTGCGATGCCCGCGCGACGATGGGGCTTGAAAAGCGGCAGCGGAACCTGTATGTGAGCACTGTGATCGACTTAGGGAGCGACCAATATGCGCGCTGTGCGGTGGGCATGGGCGCGGGGCGCGGCAAAAAGGAGATGGAGCGGCGGATACGCGGCATGTTCATGACGCGCCGGTCCGGACGCGCCGCGCGGGTGACCGCCATGCTGCTGGCGCCGCTGCTGCTGGTGGCCTGCTTCACCACGGCGTGCCAGCCCACGCCGGAGAAGCCGATTGTGGTGGGCAAGGGACAGGATCTGTCCGACCTTGTAGAAGCAGCGCCGGACGTGTCGAATGCGACATCATCACCAGAAGGGCAAACAGCCAATGCGGACGCGCTGTATGACAAGCTGGGCGCGCCCAAACACTGGACACTGGAAACGCAGGAGATGGACGGACGGCTGAACATAGTGGCGGACGTGGACGTGGAGCTGCCCGCTGTGGATAAGCTGCCCGCCGCCACGGCGGTGCTGCGGGCGTTCTCGCAGGAGGAGATTGATAAGATTGTGGAAACGGTGCTGGGCAGCGGGCTGACATTTACCGAGTCGGTGGAATGGACAAAGGAAAGGCTGAATGCGCTGATAATAGAGATCAAGCAGAATATTGCGTTGCAGCAGGAGGGCAAGGATCCGGGTACTGGCGTATATTACAATGAGAAAGATCTGGTGTATTATCAAGGTTTGCTGCCCGACGCGCTGTCTGAGAACGAGCTGAAAACGAAGGATCTCAGCATTGAAACTATCGACAACCATGAACGGGTATATCAAGGCATTCGTGTCAACACGGTTGTGAACGGGCACCCGTATGCCATACGCGCGGGTAATGCATTGTTGCCGGACGGGGTGCACAGTATCCAGATTGCGACCGGTACGAAGACATACGGTGCTTGTTTTGACGGCACCTATCTGGATGCACCCTACGGCGTATCGCTGACGAAGGAAGAGGCGGCGGCACAGGCGCAAACCATCGCCGCAAAGCTGACGGACGAGCTGAAGCTGTGTTATATCGTGCCAACGGCGGCTTTCAAAGAGGAAACGGACCGCAACTGGGGCTGGGCGTGCGTGTTCATGCGTGAGGTCAACGGGTGCCCCACAGCCTACGCGACGGAGGACGTGGGCTCCAGCATGGAGAGCGAGGAGCAAAAGCCCGTCCGTTATGAAAAGATGGTGATCGTCATGGACGATGAGGGTGTGACCAGCTTTATGTGGGAGAACCCGATGACGGTAATATCGATCGACAACGCAGATGTGGATGTGCTGCCCTTCGACGAAATCGCACAGGCGGCGGCGAAGCAGCTGGCTGTGCGCAACAAGTGGAGCGTAGAGAACGACAAGGGCGAGGACGTGGACCCGGGCTGCACCGTGAAAGTGACCAAGGCGGAGCTGGGGCTGATGCGCGTGATGAAGGCGAACAGCAGTGAATACTATTACATCCCGGTCTGGAACTTTTACAGCGACGTAGAGCATACCGACGCGTTTAAGAATAAATATACCAAAGGCGGGGACGGCGGAGGATTTGACGTGGCAAGCGAAGTGGATAAAAACGGAAGTCCCTACTCACTTGTGTCGGGCTATCCGCAGGCGTGGGGCGCGGTGACCATCAACGCGCTGGACGGGAGCGTGATCGACCGTGATAAAGGGTATTGAAAACAGGCGTGACAGGACATCCGCCTGACAAGTCAGAGCTTAAGGGAGCTGGGAACGGCTCCCTTTTGGTTTCATACGTTTTAGGGCATTCTCTTCAGGCACTCGGTTTGGAATGTCCATTCGGGTGTGGAGAAGGGATAGGCCAGCGCGGCGACCGAATACCACGGGCTGTCGGACGCCGGGTTCTTGAGTATATGGATCTGCTGCGCGGGCATATAGCTCTGCCCCAGCAGAAACAGCTTGTCGCCCGCGGCGTTTTCGCACATGTCCATCACGATCACGCAATGGCCGGGGCTGCCGCCCTGCACAAACACGTCGCCGATGCGCATATCCTCTTTAGGTATCGCTTCGCTTTCCTTTTCCACCGATATCGTGCCCGCGTAAGCGAACAGTACGTCGCAGTATTTGCGGAACGCGGCGTAGCTGCTGTCGGCGCGGGCGGTTTTGACCAGCGATGTGTTGCTGCCGTCGACCTTGAGCCGGCAGCCGTCGCGGTATTTGGCGTAAGGAAAAGCGTCTCCGTTGGTCAGATGGTAGTTGATCCGGTCATATTGCCCGGTGGAAAACAGGAACTCGCAGCGCAGGCGCAGCGCCGCGTCGGCGCACTGCTGCCGGTCCCGCTCGCCCACGTCGATGGACAGCACCGCGACATGCACATTCTGATTCCCTTTCTGGGAGCCGTTATACAGCAGCACGGGGCTGCCGTGCGGCATCAGCGCCTGATTCCGTATAAATTCCTCGTAAGCGTTGCCTTCCGTGCGTGTGAAGCCCTCCGGCGGGCGTATGCGCGCGGCGACGGTCATACCGTCCTCAATAATATACGAATACGGCGTTTCGGTGGGTGTGGGTGAGGGCGCGGGCGTCGGGGTGAGCGCAGGGGCGGCGGAGGGAGCCGGCTCCGGGGCGGGCAAAGATGCCGCTGCCAGGGAGGGGATGGGTGCGTCTTTCGGCAATACATTTTCGCCGCAGCCGAAGAGAGCCAGGGCAAGCAGCAGGGACAGGACGGCAAGGGCGTGTTTTTTCATGGGAGATGCACCTCCGGGTCTGGATGGGAGCATTATACCATGAAATGGAATGATGTGGAATATGGGGCATTGGCAGACAAAGAGCTATTTGGGTGGAGAACCCGCGCTAAACGTGGTGCCGGGTCAGCCGATGATGGTGGCGACGGCGGATGCGGAGACGCCCTCCCCCGTGCCCTCAAAGCCCATGCCCTCGGTGGTGGTGGCTTTGACGGACACGGCGTCCGTTCCGATTGAAAGCGCCTCGGCGATGCGCACACGCATCTCATCGATATACGGCGCGAGCTTCGGGCGCTGCATCACGACGGTGGCGTCCACATTGACGATGGCGTATCCCGCCGCTTCGATGAGGTTGCGCACGCGCGCCAGCAGCACCAGGCTGCTGATGCCGCGGAACTCGTCGGTGCCGGGGAAATGGCGGCCAAGGTCTCCCAGAGCCGCCGCGCCCAAAAGCGCGTCCATGATGGCGTGGGTCAGCACGTCCGCATCGCTGTGGCCAAGAAGGCCGTGCGTGTGCGGTATCTCCACGCCGCCCAGTATCAGCGGGCGGGTGGTGACCAGCCGGTGCGCGTCGTATCCGAAGCCGGTGCGGTGTCTCTCCCCAGCGATCTGCCGTGCCAGCATGATGTCCTCCTGGGTGGTGATCTTGATGTTCGGGCCGGTGGCTTCGACAAAGCTGACCGGATGACCCAGCCGTTCCACCAGCACGCATTCGTCGGTGCCGATAAAGCCGTCCGCCTTTGCCTGTGCGTGCGCCGCTTTAATCAGTCTGACGGAAAAGACCTGCGGCGTTTGTATGTTGACCAGCCTGTCCCGGCTCACCGTGCCGGTGATGACGCCGTCCTCCACCGTTTTGATGGTGTCTTTTGTTTTGACGCCCAGCGCGGCGGCGCCCGTTTCGCGGGCAGCTTTCACGCAGGCGCGGATATCCGCCGGGCTCACGAAACACCGCGCGCCATCGTGCACGGCGACGATACCGCTGTCCGGAATCTTGGTCAGCGCGTTTTGCACTGAAAACTGGCGTTCGCAGCCGCCTGTCACAAGCGTGTAAGGCATGCGGAGTGCTCGTCGTGCGTCGGTGTCAGCGTCCCGGCGGTTTTCTTCTCGGCACACGATGATGACGCGGCCAAAGCACCCGCTTTGCTCGAATGCCGCGAGCGAGCGCTCCAGCACGCTTTTGCCGCCGATCTGCAAAGCCATTTTATCGCAGCCCATGCGCCGGGCCTGCCCCGCGGCCAGCACGACGCCCGTGGCACCGGCTTTATTCATGGTGCGTGTCCTCGAGTATCTCGTACATGGCGGCGGCAGCCTCCTTGCGCACTGTTTCGGCGGTTTGCAGCACGCGGAAACGGAGCGTGCCAGCGCCGAAGCGCACCTCCACGATATCGCCGATTTTCAGATCCTTGCCCGGCTTGGCGACCTGGCCGTTGACGGACACGCGCTGCCGGTCGCAAGCTTCCGCGGCCACGGTGCGGCGTTTGATCACGCGGGATACTTTCAAAAATTTATCCAGTCTCATGGGAGTCACCTCTTTTGCACATTATAACAGAAATCAGCGGAAAGAAAAGCGGCTGCGCTGATAACGCCGCCGCACGAAAAAAGCGCCGCTTTAATGCCCCGGCGCTTTTTCCTATATATAAATTGCTGGTTGCCTCATTGATAGCTTTATTGTAAACAACGGTTATGAACATTGTGTAAACGCAGCGTTCATTTTGCGTAAAATCTACAGCTCTTTGGACATGATCAGCCGGTCTTCACCCGGGCCGTACTCGTCTTTGGAGCTGTCCATCACCGTAAAGCCAAGCTTCTCGCGGTAGACCGAGAGCGCGTTGAAGTTGGCGGGGTCCACCGTGAGCAGCACGCGCGTGATGCCGTAGCGCTTCAGGTTCGAGAACGCGTAGTTTAGCAGCGCCGTGCCCACGTTCTGGCCGCGGAACACAGGCAGCACGGCCACGCTCATCAGGTAAGCGGCGGAGATATCCGCCATATCGCGCATGAAATAGGCGCAGGCAACAGCGGTTTGCTGCTCGTCCACGGCGACGTATACCTTGCCGTAGCGCACCATCGGCACCACGACGTACTCGTTGAGCGCGCCGTCGTCAAAGGCCTCCTGCTCGATGTCGATGATGTTGGAGATAATCCGTGCGCTCGGCTTATCCACGGCCTTGAATGTGATTGTCATAACGATACCTCCTGTGGCGTTTGAATGGCTTTTTGTGATATTGACCCACTTAAGGGCGTTGCCCTTAAGAATCACACCAAAGGGACATGTCCCTTTGGAAACCCATCAGGAAAATGCCGTTTGGCATTTTCCGTATGATCAACATTGAAAGTGGTTCTGGAAATGCGAAGCATTTCAAATCTATTGCTTCTTTTCTTTAAGAAAAGAAGTGGGGAGTCGGGACAAACCCTTATAAAACTCCTTGGTTGTCCGGCGTATTGGCCAGCACCGTGCCGAGCTGGCGCACGCACGCGTACTCCGCAGCGCAGGATTCATGGCCGGGGCGGCTGGACTGTTCTATCATCGAATCGGCCTGAAAGCTGAAGCTGTCGTTGTCGGAGACGATGATGTGGTCCACCAGCTCGATGCCCAGCACGGCGAGCGCGCGCAATATATCCTGCGTGGCGCGGATATCCGCCGCCGATGGCTTGACGCTGCCGCCCGGATGGTTGTGCGCGATGATGCCCCTGACGGCGTGGTGCCGCAGCGCCGCCGCCGCAATGCGGCTGACATACACCGGCGATTCGGACACGCTGCCCTCGGACAGGCGTTCGCTGTGGATCACGCGGTTTTGCGTGTTCAGCCAGATCACATAGATCTGCTCCACCGGCTTGCCGAACAGCAGCGCCCGCGCATACGCGCACGCCTCTTTGATGGAGCGTATCACCGGCCGGCGCCCTAGCTTGCTGCGCTCGTATGCCCGGAAGGCTTCGGGGAACATGCAAAGGTAAGCCGCGGCCTTGGGGCCGATGCCGTTAACCTGCGCCAGATCCTTCGCGTCCGCCTCCAGCACGGCCGCCAGGCTGCCGAACTTTTTGATCAGCCGGTGGGCAATGGCGTTGGTGTCCACACGCGGCAGCGCGTAAAACAGCAGAAACTCGAGCAGCTCGTGGTCTTCAAAGCCCTCGAACCCGCCCGTCACAAAACGCTTCGTCAGCCGTTCCCTGTGCCCCTCGTGCATAGACTCTCCCGTTATGAACACCCCTTGCAGCCGCTGCAACTGCCGCCGCTGCAGCCCCCGCCGCTGCCCTTGCCGCTGCCGCTGCCAAAATAGCATTTGCCCTGATAGTGGCGCGAGACGTCCGGCGACCCGCACTGCGGGCAGGGCGGCTTTTTATCGGCCGAGGTGAGCTCCTCGAATACATGATTGCAGTTTTCACAGATAAATTTCAACAATGCCATAACCGTTCACCGTCAGAGCATCTTTTTGCGCCAGAGCATGTAGACCGTGACCCCTGTGCACACCAGAGAAAAGCCGACCAGTGCCGCAAAGCCATATGGCGCATTCTCGAACGGCACGGGCACGTTCATCCCCCAGAGGCTGGCGATGAGCGTGGGCACGGCGAGTATGATCGTGACGGAGGTCAAAAACTTCATCACGATGTTTAAGTTGTTGGAGATCACCGAGGCGAACGCGTCCATCGTGCCTGAAAGAATATCCCGGTAAATGGCGGCCATCTCAATCGCCTGCTTGTTTTCGATGATGACGTCTTCGAGCAGGTCCTCGTCGTCCGGATAGCGCTTGATAAAATGGGTCTTGAGCATTTTCTCGAGCACGACCTCGTTGCTTTTGAGTGAGGTGGAGAAAAACACAAGGGATTTTTCCAGCTTGAGCATCTGGATCAGCTCACGGTTCTTGAGCGACTTGTGCAGCGCGTTTTCCACCTGCGTGCTGGCTTTGTCGATCTGCCGCAGGTATTGCAGGAACTTGGTGCTGGTGCGGTAAAGCAGCTGCAGCACAAACCGCGTTTTCTTGCAGGTATCGAAGCCCCTGACACGGTTTTCCATGAAGTCGCCGATGATCGTGGTGTCTTGCAGACAGACCGTGATCACCGTATCCTCGAGCAGCACGATGCCAAGCGGCAGGGTGTTGTAAACAAACGACGTGCCTTCGGGCTCAATGACCGGTATGTCGACCAGAATCAGCGTTTGTTCATCCTCGCGCTCAATGCGCGACGCTTCCTCTTCGTCGAGCGCGGCGGAGACAAGGTCAGCCAACGCGCCCGTTTGCGCGCATATGCCAAGCACCTCTTCTTTGGTGGGATTGTTCAGATGGATCCAGGCTCCCGGCGAGGTGCAGCTTTGCTCGCAGAGATGCCCGTCCACCGTTTTGTAGTACTGTATCATGGGAAAGCACCGCCTTTCTGATTGGCGGGCGCGCTTTTATGCCTGCACAGTGGTCAGCGCGCCGCCGTGTGTGTGAGTGTATAATGTAGGGTCCGCGTCCACGCATACCACCTCCGTTATTGGAATACCGGCATTCTTATGCCCGATTGACATTTGCCGACATAAAAACCATAGTCATTATAACACGTGGATAGAATAAATCAACTGCGGGGCGCGCATGTGTTTTTTGCCGCAAAACCGTATGCTCAAAACGCTGTGGGAGCTGCCCAAAAAAAGCCGGACGACAAAGGCGGAAGCGGCACAGATTTGTTGACACGGTATGGGCATCGCCGTATAATCGCATGGAAGGCGGCGGGTCTGTGGTTGAAAGTTGATGCCAGCCGCGGGCGAAACAACCCACGTAAACCGGCGAAACGCCGGTGAGCATGGCGCGGTTTAGTGGTTAGCCCGGCCGGGGGATATCCCCGAGAGGCAGAGTCGTGGGGAGGCTTCAATAGCCTTATGAGCAAAATGCCCAGCCGGCGGATGTGGGGGCAAAGACCAGGTCAGCCGCCGCCTTATTTTTTAGGCAAACAGCTTTCCCGTAAGGGGGATAGCCCGAACCGAAGGGTGATGCTATGAACACGGAGCGCAACAACAAACTGCTCATAATTGCCAGAAACCTCAGAAAAAACATGACCAGAGAAGAAAAGCATTTTTGGTACGATGGTTTTATGCGAGTATCCGGTGCGGTTTCGACGTCAGGCGATTATCGGGAATGACGTGGCCGATTTTATTGGACAAGGCGAAGCTGGTCATTGAGATTGATGGCTCACAGCACGATGCAGGAGAGCAATATGCACAATGACGCAGAACGGACGGCTTTTTTCAACGGCCTCGGCATTGATGTCATCCGGTTTTCAACCTGGAGGTAAATAAGCATTTTGAGGGCGTTTATTTATCAATAGAGCAAAAGGTGCGCACCCGTTGTCTGACTGGAAGGCTGTAGCGGCCGGAAGGGTGATTCGCGTGGTATTAAGCGGTGTCACCCTTCAGTCATCTTCGGTGACAGCTCCCCTCAGCCTTCAGAGCCAGGATAAGGCATGACATTTATTTAATAAACACCCTTGAACCATATTTTAAACCATATTACACTCCTGACAATCACTTGATATTTCGGGAGGAGCCGCATGAACGTGAAAGTATCGGTGCAAAGCCTGCCGCCGTGCACAATTGCC
>CAZNVX010000028.1:0-4313 GCA_964576225.1 uncultured Christensenellaceae bacterium | reverse complement strand
CCAATACCGGCGCGATTGATAAGATCAAGGAATGGGCGGCAAACAACAATCTGCTTAACGATGAAGCGGTAATTCTGGGTATTGCACAGGACAACCCCCAAACAACGAGCCCTGAAAACTGCCGCTACGACGCCTGTATCGTGATCTCCGGGAAAGACACCGTTGACGCCCAAAAAATTTGCCGGGCAAGAATTTCGGGAGGCAAGCATGCTGTCTTCCGGATAGAGCATACGGCTGCTGCTGTTCAGAAGGCGTGGACAGAAATATTCTCTGAGATGACCATACGGGGCTGGCAGCCAGACGGGTCGAGGCCAATTATTGAAAGGTATCCGCAAAAGCTGGTATTAAACCATGAGTGTGAGATCTGTGTGCCGATGTGTGAATAAGCGGATGCGCAAAGCGGAACCTGTCAGGTCACACGCTGGTGACGCTGCGCCTTGAGCACCATAACGACGGTATCGACACCGGCGGGGTTTTTGCCGGCATTTTTGAGGTCAACAAATCCGAACCGCAGATAGAGCTGCCTTGCGGCGGCGCCGCCGCTTACGTTTCGGGCAAAGGTCTGGACGGTAACGGGTCTGCTCCCGTCCAGATGCGCCAGCGCGGCTTTCAGCAGCTGCCGGCCGCAGCCTTTTGACCGGGCTTTGCCCCGCACGGCCAGCCAGCTTATTTCGTTGGCTGCTTTATCAAACGCGATAATCCCTTCGATGTCACGATTATCGTTCTCCACGCATAAGGCCGACGCGGCGCTGATGCAACAGGCTATTCCGTTTTTGAAGTCTTCGCTCGCGGCCATGTCGCCGAACAGCGGCTCGACCTCTTTGGACAGCTCCAGCCAGGCGTTTATATCGTTGTCGGTGACGAATCTGATCATAATCGGCCTCTATGCCTGTGATCTGCGCTGTTGGGCACGGCCAGGGAAAATGCCGGTTTGCATTTTCCTGATGGGATTCTCAAGGGATAAGTCCCTTGAGCGGTGGTTTGGAGGCGGCGCCTCCAAGGCCTTTGCCCGTCAATCGAACTTTAAGCTGATGTCCAGCGGCCTTATGTGGTTGGTGAGCGCGCCGATGGAGATGAAGCTGACGCCGGTGGCCGCCACGGCCCGCAAATCCTTCTCGTCCATGTTGCCTGAGGCCTCGGTGAGCGCGCGGTTGCCGATGAGCTGCACGGCCTGCGCCATCAGCTCGTTGGTCATGTTGTCGAGCATGATGATGTCTGCCCCGGCGGACAGCGCTTCTTCTACCTGCTCGAGCGTTTCCACCTCGACCTCTATCTTGAGCGTGTGCGGCACATAGCCCCGCGCGGCCTGCACGGCCTGCGTGATGCCGCCCGCCGCCCGGATATGATTGTCTTTGATCAGCACGCCGTCGGACAGCGTGAACCGGTGGTTGTAGCCGCCGCCAACGCGCACCGCGTATTTCTCCAGCATGCGAAGCCCCGGCGTGGTCTTGCGGGTGTCGAGTATGCGGACGGGAAAGCCCGCCACCTTGTCCGCCGCCTCGCGCGTGCGCGACGCAATGCCCGACATGCGCTGCAGAAAGTTGAGCGCGAGCCGCTCGCCCGTGAGCACCGAGATGGCACGGCCGCTGATCCGGGCGAGAACATCTCCCTTTTTCACCAGGTCGCCGTCGGCAAACAGACATTCCAGCGTGACCTCCGGATCAACGTATTCGAATACCGATTGGGCGACCGGGACGCCGCACAGCACGCCGGATGCCTTGGCGAGAAACTGGCCGCTGATGCGCTTGTCATGCGG
Organism: uncultured Christensenellaceae bacterium; assembly: GCA_964576225.1. Classification (GTDB taxonomy): domain Bacteria; phylum Bacillota; class Clostridia; order Christensenellales; family SZUA-584; genus SZUA-584. Next base: position 2,557 of record CAZNVX010000028.1, on the reverse strand, counting down.
CACCGTGCTCATCGTGGTGATATCGCCGGTGTTGACATCCTCGGCCAGCGCGGATTCGATAATACGGACAAGCTGTTTGTGATCAATCATTCGTGGTTCTCCCTTCGTCGGTGCGGTAATGCGCCCCCACCGATGCTTTGCGTGCCAGGGCGCCCTGTAGTATGGCGGCGGCCACGGACGCCATGTTATACAGCTCAATGTCGCGGAGCGTGCGCAGCCGCGCGGGCGTGAGCCGCGTCAGCAGCGCGTTGACATGCGCCAGGCCGTGGGCGAGCAGGCCGCCGTCGCGCAGTATGCCGCAGTATTTGACCATGATGCCTTTTAAGCCGATGATGGCGGCTTCGGTGTCGATCTCCGTTTCGGCGGTGTTTTCCGGCTGCGGCCATGCTGTGAGCGGCTTCGAGCCGTCAAAAGCTTCACGCACGCTGTCGGCGCACCGCCGCCCGAAAACGAGGCACTCGAGCGTGGAGTTGCTGGCCAGCCGGTTGGCGCCGTGCACGCCTGTGCAGGCCGTCTCGCCGCAGCACAAAAGGCCCGCGACGCCGGTCTGTCCGTTAAGATCCGTTTTGACGCCGCCCATCATGTAATGCTGCACAGGCCCCACCGGGATGCAGTCTTTTGTGATGTCGATGCCGTGCTCTTTGCATTTGTGATAGATGGTGGGGAAACGGCGGATCAGAAAATCCTTGGGCCTGTGGGTGATATCCAGCCGGACATACGGCGACTGCTGGTGCTGGATCTCGCGGTAGATCTCGCGCGCGACGATATCCCGCGGAGCCAGCTCCCAAAGGGGATGCCGCCCCTTCATGAACCGCTCACCCGCGTCGTTGAGCAGTATGCCGCCCTCGCCGCGCACCGCCTCGGAAATCAGAAAACACTGACGGTTGCGGTTTTCGGGCGTATACAGCCCGGTGGGGTGAAACTGGATAAACTCCATATCACTGAGCCGCGCGCCCGCCCGCTGCGCGATGGCAAAGCCGTCCGCCGTGGCCACCGTGGGGTTGGTGGTGTAGCGGTAGATCTGCCCGAGGCCGCCCGTGGCGATGATGACAAAGCGGGTGCGGTATATATGCCAGCGGTTGTTTTCAAACACCGTGAGGCCAGTGACCTGATTGTCCTGCGTGAGCACATCGGCCACAAACGCGTTTTCATAGATGCCAACGCTTTTTTTGCCCCGGATGGATTTTTTCAGCGCGCGCACCATCTCGAGCCCGGTCGCGTCGCCGCCGGCGTGCAGGATGCGGTTCATGCCGTGGCCGCCCTCCCGCGTGGTGAGAAGATGGCCGCTGCTGTCGATATCGAACCGGGTGCCCAGCGCCTGCATCACGCCGATCTCCCGCGGCCCCTCCTCCACGATCAGCCGGACGGCTTTGTCGTTGCACAGGCCTGCGCCCGCGCCCATCGTGTCCGCGTAATGGTAGAGGAAATGGTCGTCCTTTTCGGTGACGGCCGCAATACCGCCCTGAGCGAGGGACGACGAGCTGGTCTCCATGCGTTCCTTGGTGAACAGCGCGCAGGAAAGCGCCGGATCCATATGATAGGCCGCGTACAGCCCCGCCAGGCCGCTGCCGATGATCGCGACGTCGGTGTCGTGAATGAGGCCATCGCCGCCGCTGATATCCAAAACGTATCTTTTCAAGCCGGTGCTCCTTTTTTGGGCGCTACGTTATCTGCAGCATGCGGTCCAGGCTGCGCCGCGCTTTGTTCATGACCGTTTCGTCGAGCTCGATCTCGTGCTGTTCATGGAGCAGGGCGTCGTATACATCGGACAGGCGCGTTTTTTTCATGTTGGTGCAGAAAAGCTTTTGCGTGAGCAGGTAGAACTGTTTGTCCGGACTGCGCTTTTGCAGCACGTGCAATATGCCCATCTCGGTGCCGATCAGGAACTTGCTTTGGGGTGATTGGGTGGCGAAATTGATGATTTGCGCGGTGCTGCCCACAAAATGCGCCCGGCTGACCACCTCTTCGGGGCATTCGGGGTGAACCAGCAGCAGCGCGTCCGGCACGGCGGCCACCGCTTGATTCACATCGTCTTCGGTGACCTGATGATGGACGATGCAATAGCCGCAGAACGGAATGATTTCTTTCTCGGGCACCTGAGCGGCCACATAGCGGGCCAGATTCTGATCCGGCACGAACACGATTCTTTTTTCCGGCAGGGACCGCACCACCTTGACCGCGTTAGAGGAGGTGACGCACACGTCCACCTCCGCCTTGACGTCATATGATGAGTTGACGTAGCAGACGACGGCGGCGTCGGGATACTGCGCGCGCAGGCGGCGGACATCCGCCGGGGTGACCATGTCGGCCATGGGGCAGCCGGCGTTTGCGGCGGGCAGCAGCACCTTTTTGTGCGGCGAGAGTATCTTCGCGCTCTCGGCCATGAACTTAACGCCGCAGAACACGATGATATCCGCATCCGTCTCCCTGGCCTGTTTGCTCAAGGCATAGGAATCCCCCACCATGTCGGCGATGTCGATGATGTCGCCCGTCTGGTAGTAATGCGCGAGTATCACGGCGTTTTTCTGTTTTTTGAGTGTCTCAATATCTTTTTGCA